>JACCYP010000308.1 GCA_013696425.1 Thermoleophilaceae bacterium | reverse complement strand
GGCACCGACCAGATGGCCTTCTTCGCGTCCTACCTGCGCCACCTGCTGATGCTGCTGGACCTCCGCTGCGAGGTCGTGGCCTCACCGTCGCAGGAGGGCCTCGCCCGACTCGGCCGCGTGGACGAGACCACGCTCGTGGTCGGCTTCTCGGCCGGGCGCCCGCATCCGCTCGTGGTGCGCGCGATGAAGCTCGCCCGCCACCGCAAGGCCACGACGCTCGCGATCTCCGACGCGACTCTCTCCGAGGTCGCGAAGCTCGCTCAGAACAAGCTCTACTACTCGAGCAACTCGCCCGCCTACGTGCGCTCGCACACGGCGCTCCTCTCCCTGGTGCAGGCGCTGGCCTACGGCGTATACGCCCTTGATGAATCCGCCTATGCGGACCGCATCAAGGCCTTCCGGCTGAAGTAGCCGTCCTCCGCACAAACCACTCATTGTTCGACCCCGTGGCGCTCCGGTCCGTAGCTACGATGGACACATGAGCCGCGACGTCGCAACATTCCGCGTGAAGGCAGGTCTCGCCGAGATGCTGAAGGGCGGCGTGATCATGGATGTGGTCACGCCCGAGGAGGCCATGGTGGCCGAGGCCGCCGGCGCCGTTGCCGTGATGGCGCTCGAGCGCGTGCCAGCCGATATCCGCCGCGACGGCGGCGTGGCGCGCATGTCCGACCCGTCCATGATCGAGGGGATCAAGGAGGCCGTGACGATCCCGGTGATGGCCAAGGCCCGCATCGGGCACATCGCCGAGGCGCAGGTGCTCCAGGCGCTCGAGGTCGACTACATCGACGAGTCCGAGGTCCTCACCCCGGCCGACGAGGCCCACCACATCGACAAGTGGCGCTTCGAGATCCCGTTCGTCTGCGGCGCGACGAACCTCGGTGAGGCGCTGCGGCGGATCTCCGAGGGCGCGGCCATGATCCGCTCGAAGGGCGAGGCCGGCACTGGCAACGTGGTCGAGGCCGTGCGCCACATGCGCTCGATCACGGGCGACATCCGCCGGCTCGCCTCGCTGCCCGAGGAGGAGCTCTACGCGGCTGCGAAGGACCACCAGGTGCCGATCGACCTCGTGCGCGACGTCGCCGCCCGCTGCCGGCTGCCGGTCGTGCTCTTCTGCGCGGGCGGAATCGCCACCCCGGCAGACGCCGCCCTGATGATGCAGCTCGGCGCCGAGGGCAACTTCGTCGGCTCCGGCATCTTCAAGTCCGAGGATCCCGGGCGCACCGCGCGCGCGATCGTCGAGGCCACCACCCACTACGACGATCCCAAGCGCGTCGCGGCCGCGTCCCGAGGCCTCGGGTCCGCCATGGCCGGCATCGAGATCTCCGCGCTGGGCGACGGGCTCCTGCAGGACCGCGGTTGGTAGTAGGCGTCTTAGCGCTGCAGGGTGATTTCGAGGCACACGCCGCCGCTCTGGCCGACCTCGGCGCGCAGCCCCGCCGCGTGCGCGTTCCCGTAGATCTCGAGGGCCTCGACGCGCTGGTGATCCCCGGCGGGGAGTCGACCACGATCTCGAAGGGCATCGAGCGCGAGGGGCTCGATGCGCCCCTGCGCGACCTGGTGGCCACGGGTATCCCTGTGCTCGGCACCTGCGCCGGGCTGATCCTGCTCGGCCGCGAGCACCTCGGAGCGCTCGACGTCGCGTCGAGGCGCAACGCCTTCGGCCGGCAGCTGCAGAGTTTCGAGGCCGACATCGACTTCGAGGGCCTCGGCCCGATGCACGCCGTGTTCATCCGCGCGCCGTGGGTCGAGGAGGCGGGCGCGGAGGTCGAGGTGCTCGCCGAGATCGACGGACATCCCGTGGCCGTGCGGCAGGGCAACATCCTCGCCGTGGCATTCCATCCCGAACTCACCGACGACCGGCGGCTGCACGCCTGGCTGGTCGAGAAAGCGAAGGTTCCCGCTCGATGAAAGACCAACGCGCCGACGCGCTCGCCCAGATCCTCGTCCAGTACTCGACGAAGGTGCAGAAGGGCGACGTGTGCGTGATCCAGGGCCAGTCGACCGCCGAGCCGCTCGTCCAGGCGGTGTACGAGGAGGTGCTCCGCGCGGGCGGCCTGCCGATCCTGCAGATATCCACGGAGGGCGCGGCCGCCGCGTTCTACGAGCTGGCCGACGAGCAGCAGCTCGAGTGGATCCCGCCGACCGCGCAGTGGGCCGCCGAGAACGCCGACGTGCGGATCGCGATCATGGCCGACGCCAACTCGCGCGAGCTCTCGCAGGCGG
>JACCYP010000299.1 GCA_013696425.1 Thermoleophilaceae bacterium | reverse complement strand
GATCGAGCGCGTCGCGCTCGCTGCCTGGGCCGGCGC
The DNA here is from genome assembly GCA_013696425.1 of Thermoleophilaceae bacterium. Lineage (GTDB taxonomy): Bacteria > Actinomycetota > Thermoleophilia > Solirubrobacterales > Thermoleophilaceae > JACCYP01. Next base: position 8,819 of record JACCYP010000299.1, on the reverse strand, counting down.
TGCCACGACCAACGCCGCGACCATCGCACCCGCTACGAAGAAACCCTTTGCCATGGCGTCAACCATACGACCGGGAAGGCGAACGCGCCAGTAAATCGGGGCGACTGGATTTGAACCAGCGACCGCTCGGCCCCCAGCCGAGTGCGCTACCAGACTGCGCCACGCCCCGTGACTCGGAGGCATTCTAGGCGGCGTACGCTGGAGGAGTGATCCGGGCTCGCTTCCTCGGACTGATCGCCTCGGCTGCGCTGCTCGCCGCCGCGCCCGCGAACGCCCTCGGCGACGCGACCACCGACGCCCTCGACGACGCTCTCGCGGATGCCCGCGCCGACACCTACGTCCCCGCCACCACGGCCTCCGTGCACCGCTGCGGGCGGGTGGTTTGGAACGGGGCGAGCGGCGTGCGCCGCCTCGGCTCGAACGTTCGCGTGACGCCCAACACCCGCTTCGTGATCGCGAGCGTCACCAAACCGATCACCGCGGCGATGATCCTCCAGCTCGTCGACGCCGGGAGGCTGTCGCTCGACTCCCCCGTCGCGGCGTATGAGCCCGGCCTGCCGAACGCGCGGCGGATCACCATCCGGCACCTGCTCAGCCACACGAGCGGGCTGCCCGAGTACTCGCCCGACGACCAGATCGAGGAGCTCGCCGAGCGCCGCCCCCGCCACCCGTTCACCCGCCCCGAGGTGCTGCGGACCGTCGGTCGTCCAGAGGCCCGGCCGGGCGCGCGCTACGAGTACGTGTGGACCGACGGCGGGGTGGTCTCGACCGCCCCCGACCTCGCGAACTTCACCGACGCCCTGTTCGACGGCCGGCTGATCTCGCCCGAGCGCCTCGCCGAGATGACCACGATGGGCAAGGGCGGCTACGGCTTCGGCATCTACAAGCGCACCGAGGGCGGCCGGCGCTGGACCGGCCACGACGGCTACTCGGGCAGCGGCTACGAGGCCGAGGCATGGCACGACCGCTCGCGCGACGTGACCGTCACCGTGCTGTCCAGCTCCTCGGATCCGGAGGCCGATGACACCAACTCCTCGCAGATCTGGAGCGCCGTCGTCCGTGCCTACGACCGCTCGCCCGCTGAGCGCTCGCCCGTTTGCTGAAGCCGGCCTGGACACTTCTCTACGACTCGGACTGCGGGTTCTGCAAGTGGATCGTGTCCGGGCTGCTGGTGCTGGACCGCGAGCGCGCGCTCGTGCCCAGCGCGATCCAGAGCCCGGAGGGCGCAGAGCTGCTCGGCGACCTCGACCCCGCCGCCCGGCTTGCGTCGGTTCACCTCATTGCCCCCGACGGTGAGCGGCTCTCGGCCGGTGCCGTCGCCGCCCCCCTGCTTCGATTGCTCCCGGGGGGATCCGTACCCGCGCGCGCGGTCGCCCGCGCGCCCCGGCTCACCGGCCGTGCCTACCAGTGGGTCGCCGATCACCGCACTCAGATCTCGAAGGCCGTGCCCGCGGCGATGAAACGCCGCGCGAGCGCGCGGGTGCAGCGGGCCGAGGCTGAACGCGCTGCGCCGAGCCGCCGCCGCTAGGCCTCGAGCCGCTTCAACGCCGCGGTCATCACCTCGGCGCGACTGCGCCCGCCGTGACGCGCGGCCACGAAATGGCTGCCGACGAACAGCGACATCGCGATCAGGCACCGCGCCTCGACGTCGTCCTCGCCCGGGATGAAGTCGGAGAACAGCGAGCGCATGTACTCCATCCGCCGGTTGTCGACGCGCCGCAGCCGCTTTGCCACCGCCCTGTCGCGCCGGGCCCAGTCGCGGACCGCGAGGTCGACACGGAGCAGCTCTCGGCTCTCGCGGGTGGAGGCGAGGTCAAAGAGCCGCCGCAGCCTCGTTCGCGCGTCACCGCCCTCGCCTTCGACGCGCTCGATCACCTCGTCGATCATCACCTGCTCCCACGTGTCGAGCATCTCCTCGAGCAGTGCGGGGCGGTCGTCGAAGTGCCAGTAGAAGCCGCCCTTGGTGACGCCGAGGGCCTGCGCCAGCGCCTCGATCCGGATGGCGTCGGGGCCGCCGGCGGCCAGGGCGCGGAGCCCTTCGTCGATCCAGCTGGTGCGGGGCGTGCGAGTCAGGGCCATCGTCTTGATCCATACGGTACCGTATCCATACGCACCCGTATGGAACGAGGTTCACGATGAGGCTCCCTAAAGACGCGCACACCTCTCAGCCCTGGCGGATCCATGCGCTCACGCGCGACTTCCGGCTCGAGGACGTGTGGGCCCTGCCGACGCCCGGCGGCCCGGACGAGTTCCCCCGCCTGGTGGAGGGGATCGCCGCGGGCGACACCTCGGAGAGCCCCTCCCGCGCCACCCGGGCCCTGTTCGCGATCCGGTGGAAGCTTGGGGAGCTCTTCGGCTGGGACGACGAGGACACCGGCCTCGGCGCCAGGGTCCCGACGCTGCGAGACCGGTTGCCCGCCGACCTGCGCGAGGGTCCACCAGGCCCGGAGTTCGGCGCGCTCCCTTTCACCTCCCTCTACCTGACCGACGACGAGTTCGCCGCCGAGATCGCGAACCGGACCATGCACGGGGTGATGCACCTGAGCTGGGTGCCGGACGGGAGCGGCGGCTACCGCGGCCAGATGGCCGTGCTCGTCAAGCCGAACGGATTGGCTGGCAAGGCCTACATGGCAGCGATCGCACCGTTCCGGCACCTGATCGTCTACCCGGCGATGATCCGGCAGGTCGGGCGGGCGTGGTGACGCTGCCACCCGGCCAGCACGTGGTCAATGGGTTCCCGCGGTTCGGCACGCACCTCCAGGAGCCCGCACCTCCCGTCCCCGACGAGCCCGCGATCGAGATCTGCGGCGCCGTCAGCGAGCCGTTCTCCCTGCCGCTGGACGCGCTCGCGGTGCTCCCCCGGCGCGAGCTCACCGCCGACTTCCATTGCGTGGCGGGGTGGTCGACCACCGGTCTGCGCTGGGAGGGCGTCGCGTTCGCGACCTTCTACCGGGATGTGATCGAGCCGGCGATCCGGCCGGGCGCGACGGTCACCCACCTCGTCTTCCGCGGGCTCGACGGCTATCGCTCCCTCGCGTCGATCGAGGACGCGCTGGCCTACGACGTGCTCATCGCGGAGCACCTCGGCGGACTGCCCCTCGACGGCGACCACGGAGCGCCGGTCCGGCTCGTGGCCCCGGGCCACTACGGCTTCGTGAGCTGCAAGCACCTCTGCCGGATCGAGCTCCACACCGCCGAGCCGTCGGGGGTGTACACGACGCCCGCCCCGCGCTTCTTGCTGCGGCCCCACATGCGGGCGAGGGTCTGGAAGGAGGAGCGCCACCGCGAGGTCCCGGCCTGGGCACTCCGGCTCCCCTACCGCCTACTCATCCCACCGATTGCCTTTCTGAGCAGGCGCGGTAGCCGCTCTCGCTAGTCAACACGCGGGTCTGCTTTCCGTCCGAGCCCCGTACGAACATGTGTTCGCTATGGAGACGCGGAAGTGTTCCCGGTGCGGAGAGACGAAGCCCGTCGAGGAGTTCGCATGGCGGCGCAGGGCGAAAGGCCAGCGCGACAGTTTTTGCCGGCCGTGCCGCGCTGCCTACAAACAGGAGCACTACGCCGCAAACCGACAGCGATACATCGACCAGGCCGCACTGATCAAACAACGGCTTCGGATCGAACGAACCAAGTTCCTCATCGGATACTTCCGCGAGCACCCCTGTGTCGAATGCGGCGAATCTAACCCTGTCGTGCTCGATTTCGACCACCTCGGCGATAAGCGCTTCGAGATAGGCGCGAACCTCTGTACCTACGGCTGGCAGACGGTGCTGGACGAGATCGCGAAGTGCGAAGTCGTGTGCGCCAATTGTCATCGTGTCCGAACCGCCCGTAGGCGGGGATCCCTGCGGATGGTTCTAGGCGAGACTCAGTGAAGCGGGCGGCGAGAATTGAACTCGTCTCTTTCAGCTTGGAAGGCTGACGTGCAGACCTTTACACCACGCCCGCGTAGCGCCGGAGTCTAGACCCGGCTCAGGCGAACCACGGGTATCTCGCGGTTCGCGCGCTCCTGGTAACCGTCGTAGTCCTTGTACATCGCCGTGAGCTTCGGCCAGTACCGGGCGCGCTCCTCCGAGCTCATCACCGAGCAGCGGACCGGGAAGCGGTCGCGGCGGATCTCGACCTCGGTCTCCGGGTTGGCGACGAGGTTGTGGAGCCAGGCAGGGTTCTTCGGCGAACCGCCGCGCGAGGCGACGATGATCAGGTCCTCGCCGTCGGCGAGATAGATCAGCGGCGTGGTGCGCTTCTGCCCGCTCTTGGCGCCGACGTGGTCGAGGAGCACGACGGGCGCCGCCGACCTTGTTGAACATCCGCCCGCCCGTGAGCCGGTAGAGCGCCACGTGCCCGCGAACTCCGATGTTGAAGACCCTGAAGAGGGCGCTGCCCTGATCGGGCACGGCCGGTGGCGTCACGGGGCCGATCCTAAGAGACTGCGCGCGTGGCCGCCGACGAGACCGTGCCCTGGCACGAGCGCCTGCCCCCCTGCTGATCGCGCTCACCTTCACCACCGGGATCATCGACGCCGCCTGCTTTCTCGGCCTCGGCGTGTTCTGTGCGAACGTCACCGGCAGCGTCCTGCTGCTCGGCTTCGGCATCGCCGGCGCGGAGGGGATCCACGTGGTGGGTCCGCTGATCGCCATAGCCGGGTTCGCCGCCGGCGCGCTCGCGGGTGGGCGGCTCGCCCTGGCGCTCGGGGACGATCCCCGCCGCTTCAACACGGCCCTGGGGATCGAGTTCGGCCTCGTGGTCGCGGCGACCGTGATCGCCCTGATCGCCGACGTGCGCCCCGAACACCAGCACGCCTACCTGCTCATCGCGATGCTCGTCGGCGCGATCATCGGGGCGCTGCTCTTCCAGGTGGATCTGTGGCTGGCACTGGCCGGCGCGGCTCTGTCCACGGCCGCGACGCTCGCGGTCCACATGGCACGTGCAGGGCAGAACTAGGCGGCCAGCAGTGACTCGAGCTCGCCCTCGTTCGAGAGCGACTTCAGCGCGTGCGCCTCGATCTGGCGCACCCGCTCAGGGGAGATGCCGAGGCGGCGGCCCGTCTCGCGCAGCGGCGTCGGCTCGTCGCCGCCCATTCCGAAGCGAAGCTTCACGACCTCGCGCTCGCGCTCGGGCAGCTTGCCGAGGGCGCGATGGACGGTCTCCTCGCGGAGCGTCTCCTGGACTTCCTCGTACGGGCTCGGCTCATCGCTTGCGAGCAGGTCGCCGAAGGCGGTCTCCCCCTCCTCGCCGACCGGCTTGTCGAGACTCGTCACGGCACGCGCGGACTTCCGCGCCTCCTCGACGTCGCCCACCTCGAGCTCCGTTGCGACTGCCACCTCGGCGTCGGTGGGCTCGCGGCCCAGATCGGTGGCGAGCTGGCGGGTGGCGCGCACGATCTTGCGCTCGCGCTGCGCGATGTGGACCGGGATCCGGATCGTGCGCGACTTGTTCTCCACGCCGCGCTGGATCGCCTGGCGGATCCAGAAGGTCGCGTAGGTCGAGAACTTGAAGCCCTTGCGGTAGTCGAACTTCTCCGAGGCGCGGATCAGGCCGAGGATGCCCTCCTGGATCAGGTCGAGCAGCGCGAGCTCGTGCCCTTGGTACTTCTTGGCGATCGAGACCACGAGGCGGAGGTTCGAGTTGATCATCCGCTCCTTGGCCTCGAGGTCGCCCTGCTCGATGCGCTTGGACAGCAGAATCTCCTCTTGCTTGGTGAGCAGCGGGTACTGGCGGATCTCGTTCAGGAAGAGCTGGATCGCATCCGTGGACTCCTCGGTGAGCTCCTCGGCTGGGACCACAATCGTTTCTCCGTGGGAATCGGACACTCCTTTGGCTTTTCCGTACGGGCAAGGGCCAAACATCGCGACGGACCGCTTGCGTGTCCCACGTCACACCCCGGCGTCCCCGCGCCCTGTCTGATGGGCACATGGAAATCGCAGCCTCACTTCTCGCCAATGGCAGCCCCATCTTCCTGGGCGTCGTGATCGTGTTCCTCGCATCCGTGGTGTACGGCCTGTTCACCACCGGCGGCTCGGGAATCAACACGCGGCCCTACGGGAAGGTCCACGGCGGAGCACCCGGTGCGCGCGGCCCGAGCGAGGTCTCGGGCAAGGATTCGCACCAGGCCTACTCGCGCCGCGGCATGCGTTAGTGGATACTGCCCCTGTCCATGGCAGGGGACAGGGCTCGACTCGTGCGGGAGGGGTACGACGCGTGGAACCGCGGCGACCGCCCCTGGATCCTCACCCACATGGCACCGGACTTCGACTGGATCTCGCCGGCTGACGATCCAGACCCCGGGATCCACCGCGGCTACGACGCAGTCGAGCACTTCTGGGACGGATGGCGCGAGGCGGTGGGGCAGCTGCACTTCGAGATCGACCGGATCGAGGAGGAGGGCAATCAGGTGATCGTGTTCGCCCGCCGCAGCGGGCGCGGGCACGAGAGCGGCTGCTGGTCGAGGACTCGGTCGTGCAGGTCTTCACGTTCGATGACAGCGGGAAGGCGGTGCGCTGCCGCGAGTTCTACGACGAGACGGAGGCACTGAGAGCGCTGAGGAGATCCGCCTCCAGCGGGCGCTCGGCTTCCTCGCCGTTCTCTTTCTGGCCTTCGCGGCCGGCTACATCCTCCAGGGCGTGCTCGGCGATGCCGAGTTCCCCTTCGTAGCCAACTCGACCGCCAAGGACTCGATCTTCTTCGCGCTGGCGGTGGTCGGCGCGAGCGACATCCGCCGCTTCTCGTGGACGGTGTTCGTCCTCATCGGTGCGCATGTCGTGCTCGTGCTCTCGCTGCTCACCGTCTACTTCTTCGGCGACATCTCGAGTGTGCAGGGCTCCTTCGAGGGCCCCGGCTTCGACGTGCCGCCGGCGGAGACGCTGTTCTGGGTGTGGCTGAGCCTGGCAGCCGGCACGGCGCTCGGGCTCGGCGTGCTCTACCGCTCCGCCGCCAAGGCGCGCTACCGGCTGCGCTACCTCTCCCCCATGCACCACCGCACCCTGGTCGCGCTGGCCGAGGTGCTCGTGCTGGGCGAGGAGGAGACGATGACCCCGGAGGAGATCGGGCAGGAGGCCGACGACTACCTCTACTCCTACAGCGCGCGGCAGAAGTGGAAGTTCAAGCTGGCGCTCACGGCGCTCACCGTTTACCCGCTGCTGCGGCTGCGTCCTCCGTATCCGATCATGTCGCCGGAGAAGCGCAGGAAGTTCCTCGAGCGCTGCTTCATCGCCGACGTGTCCGAGCGGCGGCTGCCGGGCCCGATCCGCCGCCTCGTCCAGACGATGTTCTTCGCCGGCCAGCAGCTCGTGTGCATCGCCTACTACGGGGACGAGCGCGCCCATAGCCAGACCGGCTACGTGAAGTTCACTCGCCGCCCGGGCGCCGATTCCGCGCTCGCGCGCGTGAAGCCGAACAGGCGCGGCGTGGAGGTGCGCACGCCGCGCGAGCTCGACACCGACCGGGTGAGCGCCGACGTGGTGATCGTCGGCAGCGGCGCCGGCGGAGCGACGCTCGCCTACGAGCTCGCTTCGCGCGGGCGCGAGGTGCTGGTGCTCGAGCGGGGCAGGCACGTCGACCCCTCCGAGTTCACCGAGGACGAGCGCTAGCAGTTCTCTGCTCTCTATGCGGACGGCGGCATGCAGCTCTCGAGCGACGCTCGCTTCCAGGTGCTGCAGGGCATGTGCGTCGGCGGCACGACGGTCGTGAACAACGCCGTGTGCTTCGACGTCCCCGGCAGGGTGCTCGAGCGCTGGAACGACGAGGAGGGCCTCGACGCAGGGCTCGACGAGCCCGAGCTGCGGGCCGCATTCGCCCGCATGCGCCAGCGGCTCGGCGTCCGGCGCCAGGAGCCGAACGTGCCGCTGAACCCGGGCGCGGCGAAGTTCACCGAGGGCGCCAGGAAGCTCGGACTCGACCGCCCGCCGGCCGAGCTGCACGTGGTCGAGGCCAACATCGACGACTGCCTGGGCAGCGGCTACTGCAACATGGGCTGCCCGTACGGCAAGAAGCTCTCGATGCTCGACGTGACACTGCCGAACGCGCAGGCGGAGTTCGGCGCCGACGCGGTGCGCGTGTTCTCGGAGTGCGAGGCCGAGAAGCTCGTGCGCACGAACGGGCGCGTGACCGGCGTGGCGTGCAAGCTCTCCGACGGCCGCACGCTCGAGATCGCGGCGAACACCACCGTGCTCTCCGGTGGTGCCATGGCTTGCGTGGGGTCCGTCGTCGGGACCAGGCGCAACGCGCACGTCAAGCCCGGGAAGAAGCTCTGGGACGTGAAGCTCGACTACAAGCCCGACCGCGGCGACCTGGACAGGCTCGTGCACGGGCTCGAGCTGATCGGGCGCTCGTTCCTCGCGGCGGGCGCGCTCAAGGTCATGCCGACGACGTTCAAGTACCTGCCGATCACCGATGAGGGCGGCCTCGAGGAGATCGGCCGCACGGTGCGCGACAACACCGACATCCAACTGCACTCCTCCCACCCGCAGGGCGGCAACCCGATGAGCCGCTCAGCGGAGAAGGGAGTGGTCGACTCCCGCTTCCGCCCGCACGGGATCGACGGATTGCATGTGTGCGACGCCAGCGTGTTCCCCTCCTCCATCACGGTCAACCCGCAGCTCACGGTGATGGCGCTTGCGAGCTACGCGGCCGACAGGATCGAGTAGCTCCGCCGCCGGCGGGGGTCGCGCCGGCGCAGGCTAGGACGCTTGATGCTCCAGCCCCCTGAGCCGGTTGGCAAGGTCGGCGTGCTGGTTGGCGGCGGCAAGGTCGGCCGGCCGGGCGCCCTCGTCGGCAACGGCGCCGGGGTCCGCCCGGTTCTCGACGAGGAGGTCGACGAA
>JACCYP010000129.1 GCA_013696425.1 Thermoleophilaceae bacterium | reverse complement strand
TGTTGACGCTGATGGGGCTCGTCGGCGTGGGCGGCGGCTTGGCCCTCCGTAAGGCGACGGGCAGCGCCCGGAACTAGTCATCGGCACCCGCGCGAAGCGGCGCTATGCGAGCCTCGCGCTGGCGGGTCTCGTGCTCGTGGTCGCGATAGCGCTCGTGGCCGGCGGTGGCTCGGGTGATGCGACGGGTGGGGAGAGAAAAGCTACGCAGCCGAAGCTCGGGCGCCCGTTCTCGAACGCCTCCGCCGGGATAGAGGGACGGGTGCCGCGTGGCTGGAGTGCCCGGCGCGCGCGCGGCGCGATCCGCCTTCGTAGCCGCGACCGCACCACCGCGGTCTCGCTCTCGTCGCCGGCGCCGGCGCGACATGGCGGCCGCATCCTCGGTGACAGCCTGGCCGCGATCCGGGCCGGATACGACCGCGTGAGCGCATCCGAGCCCGCGGCGCTGAAGCTCGGTGGCCTTCGCGCCCGCTCCGTGCGCGTCTCCGCGGTGAGCAAGCAGGGGACCCGGCTCACGGCCCTCGTGACGACGGCCCGCGGGAAGCGGAGGGCCTACCTGGTCGAGGTATTCAGCGCAGTGGGCGCGCCGGTGCGGCGGTTGGTCGAGGCCCAGAGGGTCCTGAACGAGCTGAAGCTACGGAAGTAGACGACGCATCGCGGGCTACTTCCTTGGCCGTGGACGGCCCGTTGGCCCCAGCAGGGCCCGGCTGAGCGCCTTCGGCTCGATCGTGCAGTGGCGCACCGGGCCGGCCTTTCCGAGCGCGCGAGCCCGCCGAGCAACATCGCCCAGCCCGGGCTGATGAACCCGCCCGCGGGCGTGATCCCACGCAGCCGACGATGATCGCCGTCGCGGCGCCGACGGCCGTGACCCGCCGACTGCGGATCAGGTCGAGGGCGAACCACACCACGAGCGTGCACGCCGGGGTGAGCAGGGTGTTGACGAACGCGAGCACGCTGGGGACGGGGATCCCGCCCGCGAAGTCGAGCGCGCCGCCCCTCCCGCAGCCATCCTCCGCCGAACGCCCAGTGTGCCAGTACGGCATAGACGAGCACCGACCACAGCGCCGCGAACGCGAGGAACGGTCCGATGCGCATCCGCTCCACCACCGCGCCCGAGACGAGTGCGACGGTGACGATGCAGAACGTCGCCTGGAAGGCGAAGAAGAGGAGATGGGGGATGGTAGTCGCCTCACGCGGCTCGGGACCATGCGACGCACCCGAATGACCGTGGCACCCTCACCATGGCTTCAGCGTTTCCCCCAGGACGTGACCTTCGCCCGCCACGCCGACGGGAGCGCGAAGATCAACATCGACACGCTCGAAGTGATCGACAGCAGCCTGGCCCGCCGGCACCGGCGGATCTGTAGTTGATCGATCCGGTCGTGCGCCTCGTGGTTCAAGAGCCGTCCAATCAGGGCGATTTCGGAAGTCCGGCGGGACAATTGACCTGGGGAGCGTGGGAGGGATGCTGCGTCCGTGTCGAATCAGGACGCCCTTCGCGCACATTTCGAGGCGACGAACCACCGTGACTGGTCGCGCGCTATGGCCGGTTACGGCGAGGACGTCGTGCTCGTTGTGGGCGACGCGGGTTTCCTCAACGCCGGAGCCCACCACGAACGTGAATGGAGGACCACTTTGACCTTGAGGGGGGCCCTCCACGCCCTCGGGCTCCAGGGTGAGACCCTCGAAGCCGCCGGGCTCGGAGGCCAGCCTGAGGCGGGCGTTAAGGAGGGACGCGCTCAAGCCGATCGATCCGTGACCGCCTCCCTGCTGGACGAACACGAACGCTGGGGCCGCCCATCTGCCGGGCGTGTCACCGGCTTTACACACCGCCCGCCGCGCCCCTGACAGACACCGCCGCCGCCCGCCCATACCTTGTTTTCAGCAAGGGAAACCAAAGCGGGAGGCACACATGAAGCAGGTCAAGCGCATCTCCATTCTCATCGGTATCGCCGCGGCGCTCGTCGCGGTGCCGGCGGCATCGGCGCAGCCGGTTGACAACGGTCCGGGCGGCTCCGGTGGCTGCACCTACACCGACAAGGACGGGTACGACATCCCGATCGACGACAACCAGACCGTCTTCGTCGACGGCAAGCTCGTCACTTGCAAGGGCGGCACGGTGATCGTCACCAATCCGCCTCGCACCCAGACCAACCCCAAGGGCGGCGTCAAGAAGCCGCCGCACAAGGTCGCTCGGGCAAAGACCCGCGCGGTCGCCCAGCGCTAGCCCGCGAAGTGCCTCGCAGCAACAGGAGCCTCGGCCGTCCTCGGCCGGGGCTCTGTTGCGTCCAGGGCTCCACGATGCGGTTACGGCGGTCCGAACCGTGGCCCACGCGGCCTCGGCGACTGAGCCCCGGGGGTGCGCCTCGAGCCGAGAACGATCTTCGCCGCGATCATTCCTCCGGCGCCAGAGCGAAGCGGCGGAGGCTGCGCGGAGCCCACCAGTTGCGGTCACCGAGCAGCGCCATCAGTGAGGGAACCAGCAGCGCACGCACGATCGTGGCGTCGATCAACACCGCCGCGGCGAGGCCCACGCCGGTCTCCTTGACGACCGACCGCGATGACCGTGACGAGAAGGATGCGCATCGGCGCTCGCATCGCCACCCCCGCGATGCGGACGGCGAGCGGCTTGCCGCTGGTCCTCGCCGGTTGCTCAGCGTCGATGTGTCAGCTCCCGAATACCGCCGATTGGGGGCGCGACGGTAACGGTTGCAGGAGAGCTACGTCGCCGCAGCGCTGCCGCGGGCGAGCTTAGACTCCGCAGAATGGTCGCAATGGAGCGGACAATGACCGAGCGGACGGCCGATGGCGCAGTATGAGTTCCTGACCACGTGGTGCCTGGACGCTCCGATCGATGACGTCTTCGAGGTCCTCCACGCCTCGGAGAAGTTCCCCGAGTGGTGGAAGGGCGTCCAGAGCGTCGAGGTGCTCGAGTCCGGCGATGCGGACGGCATCGGCGAACTGGGCCGCTATTCCTGGCGAAGCGTCCTTCCCTACACACTGGTGTTCGACTCGCGCGTCACGCGCGTGGAACGGCCCCACCTCATAGTGGGCGAGGCCACCGGCGAGCTCGAGGGCGTGGGCACCTGGCGACTGTTCGAAGGCTCGGGGACCGCCGTGATCTATGAGTGGCGTGTGCGAACCACCCAGGTGTGGATGAACCTCTTCGGGCCTCTCGCGCGTCCGGCCTTCGCCTGGAACCACGACCGGGTGATGCGCCAGGGCGGTCACGGGATCGCCGAGCTCTTGGGCACGCAGCTGGTCGCGCACGACTGACGATGGGGCTCGATGGCGCGTAAGTGGTGGACGCTCGTGGTGGTCTGTGTGGCCACGTTCATCCTGCTGCTCGACATCACCGTCGTGAACGTCGCGCTGCCGAGCATCCGCGAGGATCTGGACGCGAGCTTCATCGACCTGCAGTGGGTGATCGACGCCTACGCGCTCACACTGGCGGCGTTCGTGCTCACGAGCGGCTCGCTGGCGGACCGGCTTGGTCGCAGGCGCGTATTCGTGATGGGACTGGTGGTCTTCACCATCGCCTCGGCGCTGTGCGCCCTCTCCACGGGCCCGCTGATGCTCAACTGCTCACGGGCGCTGCAGGGGGTGGGCGGAGCCATCATGTTCGCGGTCTCGCTGGCCTTGCTCGCGCAGGAGTTCCGCGGCGACGAGCGAGCCCGGGCCACGGCCATCTACGGCGCGACCATCGGACTCGCCATCGTCGTGGGCCCACTGGCCGGCGGCGCGCTGACCGACGGCATCGGCTGGCGCTCGATCTTCTGGATCAACGTCCCGATCGGCGTCGTCGCCGTGCTAGTCACGCTCAGGTGGGTGGCCGAGTCGCGCGATCCGCGAGCGCGCGGGATCGATTGGCTCGGGCTCGTGATCTTCAGCCTCGCGAACACTCTCCTTGTGTACATCCTGATCCGTGCGAACGACTTGGGCTTCGGGAGCCCGGCTGTCATCGGCGGGGTGACCGGCGCGGTGTTGCTGTTCGCCGCGTTCGTCTGGATCGAGTCGCGCGTCGGGCAGCCGATGCTGCCGCTCGAGTACTTCCGCAACCGCACCTTCACCGCGGCGCAGATCGGGGCGGTCGCGCTGTCGGGGTCGATGTTTGCGCTCTATCTCTACATCACCCTCTACGTGCAGAACATCCTCGGGTACTCACCCTTCGAGAGCGGACTGATCTACCTGCCGAGCGCGGGCGTCTCGCTGGTGGTCGCGGGGGCGACCGCGGCGGCGGTGGGCCGCGTTCCGCTCCGCTTTCTCCTCAGCGGCGGTCTGGCCCTGACAGCTCTCGGGCTGGTGCTCCTCGCCGGGCGCGAGACGGGAGAGACATGGACCGGCCTGCTTCCGGGCTTTCTCGTGACCGGCGTCGGGGTCGGCATGATCAACCCGGTGATTGCCAACCTCGCGCTCAGCACGGTTCCCGACGAGCACAGCGGAGTGGCCTCGGGGATCAACGACACCTTTCGCCAGGTGGCGATCGCCACCGGGGTGGCCGCCTTCGGTGCGCTTCTGCTGTCGCGGGCGACCGATCACATCGCCTCCGCACTACCTGCGCTCGGCCACTCGGGCGCCTCGGACCTGGCCGAGGCGATCTCCTCCGGCGGGCTGCCCCAGGGCTCGCCCGCGCCGGTCCTCACCGCCGCACAGGAGGGATTCGTGACCGGCCTGAACGAGGTCCTGCTGATGGGAGCGGGACTCGCGCTCGCGGGTGCGCTGCTGACACTCTGGCTGGTGCGCGCGAGCGATCTGCGCGATCCCGTCGAACCCTCCGCCTGAGTCAGGCCTTTGCGGCGGACATCCTGCGGTAGAGAAGCGCTATCGCGATGGCCATGCCGATGAGTCCCGCGACGAAGGCCCACGTGAGTGGCCTCGAGTGGTCGAGGTCATCCCACCTGCGCGCGATTCCGCCGAGCAGGAGCGCGCTCGCCACCAGCACCGTCTGGAGCAGGATGCGCCACGAGCTCCAGCGCTCGTCGAGTGAGAGCAGCACGGCGCCGACCCCGAGCTGGGCGGTCATGCAGGCGAGCACGCGAGAGGTGAGAGGCGTGAGGTCCCAGGGCCAGATGTCAGCCGCCGTGCCGGGCAGGAGCATCAGGACGAGGGCGGTGGCGAAAGCACCGGCGGCCACCACCCGCGCAGCCTGTCGCACGGGCGGCGGGACGAGCGGGTCGCCGGGTTCGGGGTTGCCTGGGTCGGTGCGCTGATTGCGCCACCACAGCCATCCCACCAGGACCGGCGAGACGATGTAGACCGAAACCCACCCGTAGAAGGCGATCGCCGCCAGCGTGGGGGCGTCGCCCTGGTTGAACTTGTCGAAGTGGGCGATCGTCGGGATCAGCGCCAGGGCGGCGAACACGGCGGCCGCCAGGACCCCCGCCGACACGCGGTGCCATTTGTCCTCGAACAACACCCGGGTGAAGAAGTACGCGCCGGCGCCGTACACCGATCCCATGAAGATCGGAGTCATCTGAGCCTTGATCGTCCACGACCAGAGTTCGTCGGTGCGGTCAGGCATTCCCCACAGCACCACGAGCGCGGGGAGCAGAATGACCACGATGACTGCGCTCGCGATTCGCGTTACGGACAGGACCCGGTCGTCGCGCTCCAGTGCGTTCACGACCGTGAACCTACACCGCGACGGGCGGGCCCACCGACGACGTGACGGAGACTAGGTCTCGAGCCGCCTCAGGGCGAGCTCCACCACGTCCGCGCGACGCGCCGCAGCCGCAGCCGCACCGTCCGCTCGCGCCGGGACCAGTCGCGGATTGCGATGTCGCAAGAGAACGTAGAGGTTGTTCGCCGGGTGGTCGACGCCGCCGAGCGCGGGGACCTTGCGGCTCCCCTGGACTGCCTTGATCCCGATTTGGAATGGGTCCCGCTTCGCGCGGCGCCCGCCTGCGCAAGCCCCAGGCGAGCCCCGCCTACGCCCTCGTCGTCTAGAGGTTCGATACGACCATGGCGAGCGTGGAGCTGGGCCGACCTCCCCCCTAGAAGGGCCGGTCGATTATTTCAACGAGCTTCTTCTCCTCGGCCCGCTGATCGGCCGCGCCGTCGTCGCGCGTACGAACTTTGGCGGAGAAGATGAAAGCCTCCCGCGGCTCCGCGACGCCGTCGTGCGTCGCGGCGACGGAGAATGGGAGAGCGAAGCGCACCCCCTGCCGGTAGCGGAAGCTCCGCGGTCCCCTGAAGAGGTAGTCCGCGTTGACCAACGCCGTCCCCGGGCGCGCGGAGATGTCGATGAAGCAGATCTTCGCCCGGCAGGTGTGGCTGACGATGAACGTCCGCGTGAAGCCCTCGGTCAAGGGCGCGTTGCTACCCGTGATCTTGGGCGGGATGACCGCGGGCGTGAGGGTGCTCGCGCCCGCCTCAGGCTGATCGGCGCCCGCCGCCGCCGGCGCTCCGAGCGCGGCGAGGGCGATGAGGCTGGTGATGACCTGCTTTCCCGACATGTGACTCATGGATCTCCCCTTGTCTCGTACGGCGGAATGCAGTGGCGATGCCCTCCGTACGATCAGTATGCACGCTCGGCGCCCGAATCTCCTGTGCGATCTCTCACACAGGAGAGAGCCGCGGGTCTTACCGTCGGCGAGCGCTGCGCCGTGCCCCGATCCGTGCCCGTACACCTCGGTCACCACTTTCGGAAAGCCGCGAGAGGCCGCCCTGCGGCGCCCGCCTGGGCTCGCCCGTGACGCCGGGGGCAACGTCTATGCCGTCGATCTGGATGGCAGGCGGGTGGTTAAGTACTCCAAAGCGGGCGACGTCCTGCGGGTGTTCGGATCGGGCGGCCGAGGCGTACGTTGCGGACTCCGGAAACAACCGCATAGCGAAGGTGGTCCTTGGCCGTGCGCGGTTCAGTGTGCCTCGAGGCTCCACCAAGACGGTCAAGGTGAAGCTCTCGAGCAAGGGGCGCAAACTCCTCCGCAAGCGGGGCCGGTTGCGTGCGGTGGTGGCGGCGAGGATCACCTCTCCGGCTGCTGCCGCGGCGCCTGCCCTGACCAAGCGCTCGGTGACGCTGCGCGTCGTACGCTGAGTGGTCCTCTCTAGCACGAGCAATACGCCCGGGCCCGGCGTGAGGAGGTTGATGAGGGGCGTCGCGGGCCACGACCGGAGAACGCAGGCCCGCTACGAGCGCTCACTGAGGGCTCGCGGATCGTGGCGCGGGGAGCAACTCCCGGCTTTCGGCAAGCGAGGCGAATCGTGCGCCCTACCGTAGGCCGGCTTCCACAAGCGCCTCGTCGGCGTCCGAAAAACCCTTCCGGTAGGTGATCCTGCCCCCTTTGACCCTGTAGAGCCCCGAGTGCCGCTCGTTCACTTCGACGCCGGTCTCGTTGATTCCCTGCTCCCGGATGAAGGCGATCACCCGGTCACCGCCGGCGTCGATCACGTCCTCGAGTTCGACGCTCCATGTCTCCCACATCTCGGCCCAGCGGGTGACGTGGTCGGCGACCGCCTCCAATCCACGGGAGACCTTCCCGTCGGGAAGGTTGGTCCCGTCCCACTCGACTACCGACCTCTACGTCCGATGTGTCCAAGAAGGCCCGCCGCGGGAAGCTCTCTTGAAACGGCGAAGTAGCATTGATCGAACCATGGCGAGGCTCGTCCATCCCTCCACTTTCCGTGAGGGCCGGGTGTCCGTAGCGTGGCCGCGGACGGACATTCGCCTTGTCTGAGCGCGACGGTCGTGTGCCGACCGCCATCGACCTGCAGTGGATGGGCCGGACCAACTGCATCGCGGCCTGGTTGACCGGCGACGTGATCGTTGACTGTGGCCCCGCAACGACGCTCGACGCCCTCTTGGAGGCCCTCGGCGACCGACAGCCCCGGGCGCTGCTCCTCACCCACATCCACTTCGACCATGCCGGGGCCGCCGGCGCCCTGGTCCAGCGGTGGCCGGAGCTCGAGGTGTGGGTGCACCGC
>JACCYP010000276.1 GCA_013696425.1 Thermoleophilaceae bacterium | reverse complement strand
CCCTCACGCTGGTGCTGCCCAACCTCGCGCGGCGCTTCCCGCTGGCCTGCGGCCCCGAGCCGGAGCGGCTCGGGCTGCGGGTGCCGTCGCTGCCTCCGGCGCTGGCCGCGCTCGGCAAGGTGCGCTGGCCGGTGCTCCAGTCGAGCGCCAACGTCTCGGGTGCGGCGGACGCGCGCCGCTACGAGGACGTGGAGCGGGCGATCCGCTCCGGAGTGGACCTCGGGATCGACGGCGGGGAGCTCCCCGGGGCACCCTCGACGGTGGTCGATCTCAGTGCCTGGGAGGACTCCTCGGAGTACCGGATACTGCGGGAGGGCGCCGTCTCCGCGACGGCTCTCGCTGCTACCTTGAATCGCCCGTGAGCGAGCTCCCACCCGACTTCCAGACCCGCCCCGTCGCGGACATCGATCCCGAGATCGCGCAGGTGCTCGACGACGAGCTCCGGCGCCAGGACACAACTCTCGAGATGATCGCGTCGGAGAACTTCGTGCCCCAGGCGGTGCTCGACTGCCAGGGCTCCGTGCTCACCAACAAGTACGCCGAGGGCTACCCTGGCAAGCGCTACTACGGCGGCTGCGAGTACGTCGACGTCGCGGAGGAGCTCGCGCGCACGCGTGCGAAGGAGCTGTTCGGCGCGGGCCACGCGAACGTGCAGCCGCATGCGGGCGCGCAGGCCAACGCGGCCGTCTACCACGCGCTCTTGCAGCCGGGCGACACGGTGCTCGGCATGAAGCTCGACCACGGCGGTCACCTCACGCACGGCATGAAGCTCAACTTCTCCGGCCGCCTCTACGACGTCGTCGCATACGGCGTGCGCGAGGAGGACTCGGTAGTCGACATGGACGAGGTCCGCGGGCTCGCCGAGGAGTTCAAGCCGAAGATGATCGTGGCCGGCTGGTCGGCCTACCCGCGTCAGCTCGACTTCGCGCAGTTCCGCGACATCGCCGACTCCGTCGGCGCGTACCTCTTCGTCGACATGGCGCACTTCGCCGGCCTCGTGGCCGCGGGCGAGCACCCCTCGCCGGTTCCCCACGCGCAGGTGGTCACCACCACCGTCCACAAGACGCTCTGCGGCCCGCGCAGCGGCATCATCCTGTGCGAGGAGGAGCTCGGGAAGAAGATCGACTCGGCCGTGTTCCCCGGCCAGCAGGGCGGACCGCTCATGCACGCCATCGCCGCCAAGGCCGTGGCGTTCAAGATCGCGGCGTCCGAGCCCTTCCGCGAGCGCCAGCGCCGCACCGTCGCCGGGGCACGGATCCTCGCCGAGGAGCTGCTCGGCTCCGGAGTGAACGTGCTCACCGGCGGCACCGACGTCCACCTCGTGCTCGCCGACCTGCGCGACTCCGAGCTCGACGGCCAGCAGGCCGAGGATCGCCTCGACGAGATCGGCATCACCGTGAACCGCAACGCCGTGCCCTTCGACCCGCGCCCGCCGGCCGTGTCATCGGGCCTGCGGATCGGCACGCCGGCGCTCGCCACCCGCGGGCTCACCGAGGAGGACTTCCGCGAGGTTGGCAAACTCATCGGCGAGGCGCTGACCAGTGACTTCACCGACTCCACACGCACCGAGCTCGGCGAGCGCGCCAAGGCCGTGGCGGAGCGCTACCCGCTCTACCCCCAGCTGCCGCGCATGGCCGCGGCGGCCACCGTCTGACCGAGCCCCTCTTCTCGCTGGAGCGGGTGTCCGCCGCGCGTGGCGGGCGCCGGGTTCTCGACGGGATCGATCTGTCGCTGGCCGACGGTGAGGTCACGGCCCTGCTCGGTCCCTCCGGGTCGGGCAAGTCGAGCCTGCTGCGGCTGCTGAACCGGCTCGCCGACCCGGACGAGGGCACCGTGCGCTTCCACGGCGAGGACGTACGCGGGCTCGATCCGCTCGACCTGCGCCGGCGCGCCGTGCTCGTGCCGCAGCTGCCGGCCCCATTGCCGGGCACCGTCGCCGAGAACCTCTCGTTCGGGCCGCGGCTCGCAGGGCGCGATGTGCCGGAGGTGGTGCGCTGCCTCGCGCGCTCCGGACTCGGTGACGAGTACGCGGAGCGCGATGCCTCACGCCTGTCCGTCGGTGAGGGGCAGCGCGTGATGCTCGCCCGGGCGCTTGCGCTCGAGCCGGAGGCACTTCTGCTCGACGAGCCCACCTCCGCGCTGGATGACGACGCACGCGAGGGCATCGAGCGCACCCTGGGAGAGATCGGGCTGCCGATGGTGCTGGTGACCCACGACCGCGCCCAGGCGGCGCGGTTGGCCGGACGGATCGTAGAGATCGAGAAGGGACGGCTGGCTTGAGCGTTCAGCTCTCGCTGGGCGAGCTGGCCCTCTCCCTCGTCCTGGTGGCGGTCGCAGTGGCGGTGTCGCTGTGGCGGCGAGCCGACCTCGAGAAGGACCTCGGGCTGGCGGTGCTGCGCTCGTTCCTCCAGCTGACGGCCGTCGGCTACGTGATCCAGGCGATCTTCGATTCCGATTCGCTGCTGCTCGTGGTTGCGCTGCTCGCCGTGATGGTCGGCGTCGGCACATGGACCGCACAGCGCCGGGCCAGGTCGGTGCCGCACGCGACGTTCCCGATCCTGATCGCACTCTCGTTGGCCGCCGCGAGCACACTGGGCGTGGTGCTCGCGCTCGGCGTGTTCGAGGCAACCCCGCGGTACCTGGTGCCGGTGGGCGGGATCGTGATCGGCAACGCGATGACCGCGGCGGCTGTGGCGCTCAACCGCCTCGCGGACGAGGTGCATGCCCAGGCACCGCGGCTTGAGGCGACCCTCGCCCTGGGCGCCACCTCGCGCCAGGCCGCCGCACCGCTCGTCACGCAGAGCCTGCGCTCGGGAATGATCACCCTGATCGACCAGACGAAGACGACCGGGATCGTGGCCTTCCCCGGGATCATGACCGGCATGCTGCTCGCCGGAGCGGACCCGGTGGACGCGGTCCGGCTCCAGCTCGTGATCCTCTGGACCCTGCTCGGGAGCGTCTCGCTCTCGGCACTCTTGGCGCTTTCGCTCGGCTACCGCGGCTTCTTCACGGACGCCCACCAGCTGCGCGAGCTTCCCGAGGTCTGACACATCGGGTTCGCCGCCTAGAGTGCCCGGCGTGAACGACTCTGTGCGCACGGCGGTTGGGGCCGTTCCGCTGCTCGTGGTGTGCGCGCTGCTGCTCGGCACCGGCGCCGAGATCATGCCGCCGGAGTCGCTGATCTCGCTCGGCCCGGTCCAGATCACCCTCGCGCGGCTCCTGATCATGCTCGGGTTGATCGCCCTGGTCGTGGCGGAGGGCCCGCGTGTCGGGCTCTTCCATAGCCGGCTCGAGATCCCGCTGGCGCTGCTGCTGGCCGCCGTGCTCGTCTCCACGGTCCAGTGGGACACCGGCCCCCGGGCGCGGTTCATGTTCGAGAGCGTCGCGCTCTTCTACCTCGTGGTCGGAGTCGTGCGGGCGCGCCCGGAGAGCCGGACCGCGATCACGCTCATCGCGCTGGTGTCGCTCGCGGTCGCGGCGCTCGGCGGCGTCGCCCAGATCAGCCAGGACGTCGCCACCGGCTTCTACCGCGATGGCTGCGAGCCGCTCACCCGCCCGGGCCCCGTCCAGCCACCCGACACCATCGCCCGCGCCACCGGCTCCTTCGCGAACCCGAACGTGCTCGCCGGCTACATCCTGCTGCTCGCCCCGCTGGCGGCCGTGGCGGCGTGGGCGTCGGCGGCCGCGCTGCAGTTGCGGCTCGCCCTCGGTCTGGTGGCCGGGCTCGGATACCTCGCCCTGCTGCTCACCTACTCCCGCGCGGGCGTTTTCATCGCGCTGCTCGGTATCGGCATCGCGATCGCCACCACGAAGGTTCGCCACCGCTGGCCGCTCGTGGCGCTCGGTGTTGCGCTTGCGATCGCCACCACGTTCCTGTTCGCGAGCTGCGGCAGCGACGCCGGTGCGGGCTACGGGCGCCAGCAGGAGTGGCGCGAGACGATCGAGATCGCGGTCGAGAACCCGGTGTATGGCGTCGGCCCGGGCCGCCTCGGCCAGGTGCTCGAGGCGCGTGACCCGAACTTCAGCGCCCAGCACGCCCACAACCTCTTCCTCAACTGGTGGGCGGAGGCGGGACCGCTTGCGATGCTGGCCTTCCTCTGGATATTCGGTTTCCTCATCTGGCGCACCGGGAGGGGCGCCGTGGCAGGCGACCGGATCGCGCGCGGGTTGCTCGTGGCGCTCGTGGGCTTCGGGCTGTTCTCCCTCGCCGACCACCCCGCGAACGTCGACCGCGTGGCCACCGCCATGTGGATCGTGTTCGGCCTGGCCGCGGGCGGCTTCGCGCTGCGCCGGGACGAGGAGCCGACGTTCCCCCACCTGCCCGGCGAGCGCCGGGCGAGCGACTAGCTGTCCTGCCCAGGGACGTTGCGACGCGGCTGAGGGGCGGCCTGTGCGACAGCCAGGC
>JACCYP010000124.1 GCA_013696425.1 Thermoleophilaceae bacterium | reverse complement strand
TGATTCGGCAGGCCAGCCTGGGCCATCGCGGCCACGAGCAGCGCCCAGGCGGCGCCGAAGCCGGCCCAGAGCCGCGCGGCGGGCAGCGCGAACGCCGCGATCGCGGCGGCGAGCACCACGGGAGCCGTCGCCTGGGAGAGGAGGTCCTCGAGCACCGCGAGAAACGGCACGTCGGCCATCGCGGCCTCGCCGGTGCTGTCGCTGCCGCGCTCGCCGAAGGCGCGCGAGACGTCCCAGTCCGAACCGGCGAGGTCGGGCAGCGTCCACAGGGCAAGCAGAGCCACCCCGCCCGCGGCAATCGTGCCCCGCGACACGGACCCGCGGCGCTCGAGCCACACCACGTATCCGAGCAGGAACGGCCACACCTCCGGGCGCAGCAGCGCCGCGGCGAAACCGAGCCCGAGCGCCAGGGGGACCCGGTCCGCCCGGTGCGCCACCGCGGCCCAGGCGATGAGCGCCACGAGCAGCGGCTCGGAGTTCCCGAGGGTGCCGTTGAAGAACCACCACGGCGAGAGCACGACGAGCGCGGCGACGAGCGCCGCGCCGCCCCGGCCCGCCTCCCGCCGCACGAGCTCCGCCACACCGGCAACGGCCGCAAGGGCGGAGAAGCGTGCGAAGGCGAGCCAGAGCCAAGCACCCGCCTCGTCTCCGAAAGCGGAGAAGGGCGTGGTCAGGAACACCGGCAGCGGCTTCCACGACGGCCCGGCGGAGGTGTCGAGGTCGAGGGAACCGATCTCGCGCCCCCACACGACCCACGCCTCGGGGTCGAACGCGAGCGCGCGGTGAAACAGGAGGGAGAGCGCCGCCAGCGCGGCACACCCCCCTACGGCGAGGTACCGGTTACTCAGGAAGAGGGGGAGCCGGAGTTGTCGGCGGCCTCGAGGAATGCCTCGAAGCGCTTGATGTCGCGCTCGCAGCGCGCGCGCTCCTCCGAGCCCTCCTCGGCCGACTCGAGGGTCTCGCGCGCCGACTCGAGGCGCCCCTCGAACTTCGAGCGGTCGAGCTTGTCCGGCTCGATCGCGTCCTCCACCAGCAGCAGCGCCTCGTTGTCGGCCACCTGCAGGTAGCCCTCGGACTGCACGAACGAGGTGTAGTCGCTCTCGGAGGTGTAGAGGCGCAGCTCGGTGGGCTCGAGGATCGCGAGCAGCGGCGCATGGTGCGCCAGCACGCCGATCGAGCCCGTCACGGTACGGGTGGAGACCATCTCCACCTCGTCGTTGAAGACCTCACCCTCGGGGGTGAGCACCTCCGCCTTGAACTTGGAGCGGGCCAACTACTCCTCCCCGCCCTCGTCCGCGGCGCCCTCGGCGTCGGCCTTCTCGTCCTGGGCCTCCTCGGCCTCGTCCTCGACCTCTTCGTCCTTCGAGGCCTCCGGCTTGCCGGCGCCCTTCTTGCCGGAACCCTTGACGCCTTCGAGCACCTCGTCGATCGAGCCCTTCATGTAGAAGGCGCGCTCGGGCAGGTCGTCGTGCTTGCCCTCCACCACCTCCTTGAACGAGCGTACGGTCTCATCCACCGGCACGTACTGGCCGGGCGAGCCGGTGAAGGCCTCCGCGACGTAGAACGGCTGGGAGAGGAAGCGCTCCACCTTGCGGGCGCGCTGCACCGTCTGCTTGTCCTCATCCGAGAGCTCGTCGATACCGAGGATGGCGATGATGTCCTGGAGTTCCTTGTAGCGCTGCAGGATCTCCTTGACCTGGGTCGCGACGTTGTAGTGCTCCTCGCCGAGCACGCTCGGCTTGAGGATCGTGGAGGTGGAGTCGAGCGGGTCGACCGCCGGGTAGATGCCCTTCTCCGAGATCGAGCGCGACAGCGTGGTGGTCGCGTTCAGGTGTGCGAACACCGACGCCGGCGCCGGGTCGGTGAGGTCGTCCGCCGGCACGTAGATGGCCTGCACGGAGGTGACCGAACCCTGGCGGGTGGAGGTGATCCGCTCCTGCAGCTGGCCCATCTCGGTCTCGAGCGTCGGCTGGTAGCCCACCTGGGAGGGCATGCGGCCGAGCAGCGCCGAGACCTCCGAGCCCGCCTGGACGAAGCGGAAGATGTTGTCGATGAAGAGCAGCACGTCCTGGCCGCCCTCCTCGCGGAAGTACTCGGCCATCGTGAGGCCCGTGAGCGCGACGCGCATGCGGGCTCCGGGCGGCTCGTTCATCTGCCCGAACACGAGCATCGTGTTCTTGAGCACTCCCGACTCCTTCATCTCGAGCCAGAGGTCGTTGCCCTCGCGCGAGCGCTCGCCCACGCCGCAGAACGCCGAGAGGCCCTCGTGCTCCTGCGCGATGTTGTGGATGAGCTCCTGGATGAGCACGGTCTTGCCCACGCCCGCGCCGCCGAAGAGCCCGACCTTGCCGCCCTTCGCGTACGGAGCGAGCAGGTCGACGACCTTGATGCCCGTCTCGAGGATCTCGCTGGAAGGGGTCAGGTCCTCCACCTGGGGAGCGGGACGGTGGATCGGCCAGCGCTCCTTGGCGTCGACGTCGCCCTCGTTGTCGATCGGCTCGCCGAGCAGGTTGAAGATGCGTCCGAGGGTCACGTCGCCGACCGGGACCGTGATCGGGCCGCCGGTGTCGCGCACCTCGGTGCCGCGGGCCAGGCCGTCGGTCGCGTCCATGGCTACGCAGCGCACGCGGTCGTCGCCGAGGTGCTGCTGCACCTCGAGCACGAGCGTGATCTCCTCACCCTCGTTCGATGTGAACTCGAGCTCGAGCGCGTTGTAGATCTCCGGCAGCTCGCCGTCGGGGAACACGACCTCGACGACGACGCCCTGGATCTCCTCGATCCGGCCGGCTGTCTTGGTTTCGGTGCTGGCTTCCATTTCGTTTCTCCTTTGTGCGGTCGGGTGGGGCGGCTACCTGAGGCCCTCGGCCCCGGCCACGACTTCCATGATTTCCTGGGTGATCTCCGCCTGGCGGACGCGGTTCGCCTCGAGCGTCAGGTCGTCGATCAGGTCTGAAGCGTTGTCGGATGCGCTGCGCATCGCGGTCATGCGGGCGCCGTGCTCGGACGCCGTGGACTCGAGCAGCGCCCGGAAGATCGAGATCTCCACGTAGTCCGGGATCAGCCGGCGCAGGATCTCCTCGGGATCGGGCTCGTAGATCCAGAGCGTCTTGTGGTGCCCGGGATCGTCGGCGCCGTCGTCCTTGCCCTCGCCATCGCTCTCGCCCTCCTCGTCGCCCTCCTCGGCGAGAAACTCGATCTGCTGCATCGGCAGCAGCACCTCGCTGCGCACCTCCTGGGTGAGCGGGGAGATGTAGCCGTTGTAGATGATCTCGACGCGGTCGAGCTTGCCATCGGTGTAGGCGCTCGTGAGGTCGTCCGCAATCGTGCGGGCGTCGTCGTAGGCGGGACGGTCGGTGAACCCGGTGTAGCCGTTCTCGAGGCCATAGCCGCGGAACTCGATCGAGGACACCCCGCGGCGCCCGGAGGCGTACCAGAGCACGTCCGTGCCCTCCTCGCGCAGCTCGCCCCGGCGGCGGTTGCCCGCGCGGATGATCTGCGAGTTGAACGCACCCGCCAGGCCGCGGTCGCCGGTCACCAGCAGGAGGCCGACCTTGTCGGTGGAGTCGTGCTCCTCGAGGATCGGAAGGTCGGGCACGTGCTCGGCGGCCTCGACCACCCGCCTGGTCATCCGCCGGATCGCGGAGGCGTAGGGGCGCAGCTCCTCGATCCGCTGCTCCGCCTTGCGCAGCCGCGCGGCGGCCACCATCTCCATCGCGCTGGTGATCTTCTGGATGTTCTTCACAGAACTGATCCGGTTCTTGACGTCCCGCTGTGAGGCCATCTATGCGGTCGCGCCCGCCTCTTCCTTGTCCTCTGAGTCCTCGGAGGAATCGTCGCCATCCTCGCCGGAGCCGTTGCTCGAGCCGCCCGTGCGCCCTTCCTTCGAGCGTTCCTCCTCGGACATGATCCGGTCGGACTCGCCCTCCTCGAGCGGGTTGCCCTCGGCGTCGAAGTCGGGCCCGAAGTCGTCGATCGCCTCGCTGATCGCGTTGCCGAGCGACTCCTCGATCTCATCCGACCAGTCGCCGTCGTGGAGCTTCTTCATCAGGTCCTCGTCCTCGGAGTGCAGACGCTGGAGCATCGCCTCGTGGAACTCCTTGATCCGGTCGGTCTTGATCCGGTCGAGGAAGCCACCGGTGCCCGAGTAGATCGCAGCCACCTGGTCCTCCGGCTTCCACGGCTTCAGCTCGTCCTGGTTCAGCAGCTCGACGAGCCGCTCGCCGCGGGCGAGAGCCGCCTGCGTGTCGGCATCGAGATCGGAGCCGAACTGGGCGAAGGCCTCGAGGTCGCGGAACTGCGAGAGCTCGAGGCGCAGCTTGCCGGCGACCTTCTTCATCGCCTTGGGCTGCGCGTTGCCGCCCACGCGGGACACCGAGATGCCCACGTTGATGGCCGGCCGCACGCCCGAGAAGAAGAGCTTCTGCTCGAGGAAGATCTGGCCGTCGGTGATCGAGATGACGTTGGTCGGGATGTAGGCAGACACGTCGCCCGCCTGTGTCTCGATGATCGGGAGCGAGGTGAGCGAGCCGCCGCCGAGATCGTCGTTCAGCTTCACCGCGCGCTCGAGGAGGCGTGAGTGGAGGTAGAAGACGTCGCCCGGGTATGCCTCGCGGCCCGGCGGGCGGCGCAGCAGCAGCGACATCTGGCGGTACGCGTAGGCGTGCTTGGTGAGGTCGTCGTAGATCGTGAGCGCGTGCTTGCCCTGGTAGAGGAAGTACTCACCCATGGCGCAACCCGCGTAGGGGGCCATGTACTTGATCGGCGCCGCCTCGTTGGCGGGAGCGGCGACGATGATCGTGTTGTCGAGCGCGCCGTTCTCCTCGAGCGTCTCGGCAACCTGCACCACGGTCGACATCCGCTGGCCGATGGCCACGTAGATCGACACGACGTCGTTGTCCTTGTTGGCGATGATCGTGTCCAGGGCGATCGCGGTCTTGCCCGTCTGGCGGTCGCCGATGATCAGCTCGCGCTGGCCGCGGCCGATGGCGGTCATCGAGTCGATGGCCTTGATGCCGGTCTGCATCGGCTCCTCGACCGGCTGGCGCTCCACCACGCCCGGCGCCTTGAACTCGGCGGGACGTGTCTCGGTGGTGTTCACGTCGCCCTTGCCGTCGAGCGGGCGCCCGAGCGGGTCGACGATGCGGCCGAGCAGTGCCTCGCCAACGGGGATCTCGAGGAGCTTGCCCGTGCGCTTCACGGTGTCGCCCTCCTCGATCTTGTCCCACTCGCCGAAGAGCACTGCGCCGACGTTGTCGGACTCGAGGTTCAGCGCGAGGCCGGTCACGTCGTTGGGCAGCTCGAGCATCTCGAGCGACATGGCGTTCTCGAGGCCGTGCACACGGGCGATGCCGTCGGCAATCGAGAGGACGGTGCCGACCTCGGAGAGGTCCGCACCACCGTCGTCGAGTCCTTCGATTCGGCTCTTGAGGATCGAGGTGATCTCGTCTGGCTTGATCTGCATCGGGAAGTTCTCTCCTTGGTGGCCGCTCTAGGCGGCCGTGGCTACTTGCTTT
Source organism: Thermoleophilaceae bacterium (assembly GCA_013696425.1). Classification (GTDB taxonomy): domain Bacteria; phylum Actinomycetota; class Thermoleophilia; order Solirubrobacterales; family Thermoleophilaceae; genus JACCYP01. The sequence goes on along the minus strand of JACCYP010000124.1, from coordinate 6,422 downwards.
CGAAGTCTTTCCAGGCGCATCCGGATCGAGGCGTCGAGGACGGTGTCCCCCACGCGCATCACCAGGCCGCCCAGTACGTCCGGGTCGACATCGGTCTCGACCTCGACCTTGCGACCCGTCTGGTCGGCGATCTTGTCGCCGATCTCCTTGATGGTGGTCTCGTCGAGCTCGATTGCGCTCGTGATCGTGACCGGGAGGACCTTGTTCTCGTCCTCCCACAGCTTCTCGAACGACTTGTGGATCCGGAAGATCACCGGCAGGCGATGGCGCTCGGCCAGCATCTCGAGGAAGCGCACGAAGTACTCGTTCGCCCCCTCGACGGCCTTCGAGATCCCGTCCTTCTTCTCCTGTGAGGAGAAGTAGGGCGAGAAGAAGAAGACCTGGAGGTCGCGGTCCTCGCTGACGGCATCCGCGAACTGACCCAGCTGCTCGCGGATGTCGTCGAGTGCGCCCTGCTCTTGGGCGACCTCGAACAGCGAACGGGAATAGACCTCCGCGAGCTCCTCCATCAGTTGTTCGAGCCCCCATCCTGCGCCAGCGCCGAGAAATCGATCTCCCCGAGGGCCTCGTCGATCAGCCGGCGCTGGTCACCCTCGTCGAGCGACTTGCGCGTGACCTTCTCGGTGGCGATCACGGTGAGGTTCGCGACCTCCTTGCGGATCTCGGCGAGGGCCCGCTGGGTCTCGGCCTCGATGTCCGCACGCGTCTTCTCCATGAGCTCCTCGCGGGCCTTCCGGGACTCGGCCTTCGACTCCTCCTGGACGCGGTCGCTGGCCTTACGCGCGCGGGTGACGATGTCCTCCGCCTGCTCGCGCGCCTCCTTGAGCCGCTCGCGGTACTCCTGAAGCAGCTCGTCGGCCTCCGTGCGCGTGCGCGCGGCAGCCTCGATCGAGTCCCCGATCGCGTTGGCGCGCTTGTCGAGCGCCTCCGCGATGCGGGGGAAGGCGAGCTTGCGCAGGACGAGCAGCGTGATGCCGAACGCGAGCAGCGTCCAGATCATGAGCCCGACATTCGGCGAGACGAGGAAGTTGCCCCCGCCCGACTCCTCTCCCCCGCCGCCTTCAGCGGCGGCGATCAGGAATGTGCTGAGCAGCGTCTCCACTAGAGGAAGAACGCGATCAGGCCGAAGATGAAGGCGTAGAACACGATCGCCTCGGTCAGCGCGAAGCCGAGCCACTGGATCGAGGTGATCTCGTCGCGCATCTCAGGCTGGCGGGTGACCGACTCGATCACCTTGCCGAAGATGTATCCGACGCCGATGCCGGGGCCGATGGTGCCGAGGCCGGCGCCGACGCCGAGCGCGATCGCCTTGCCGGCGTCGGTCGGATCTGCACCGCCGCCCTGGGCGATGAGGTTGACGACTGGTGTGAAGTCCATCGAACTGCCTCCTTAGTGGTCGGCGGTTACCGCGCCGCCGATGTAGATGGCTGTGAGAGTGGCGAAGATGAATGCCTGAAGCGTCGCGACCAGGCCGACCTCGAAGAGGAAGAACGCGATCGCCATCGGCAGGGTGAACACGCCGAGGGCCGGGAGGCCGAGGAGCACCACGAGGCCGCCCGCCATGAACAGGATCAGCAGATGGCCGGCGAGGATGTTGGCGAAGAGCCGGACACTCAGGGAGATGATCCGCACGAACTGCGAGATCACCTCGATGAAGAAGATCGGCACCGCCGCCGGGCCCGACACCCCGGCCGGCACCCAGCTCTTCAGGTAGGTGACGAACCCCTGGGACCTGATGCCCTGCACGTGGTAGGCGAACCAGACCATCAGGGTCAGCACGAGTGGCACCGAGAGGTTGGCGGTGGCCGCGTACAGCGCGAGCGTCGGCACCGCGACGCCGAAAATGTCGACGGTATGGGCCGATGTCGGCAGCGGGATGTAGCCGATCATGTTGGAGAACCAGATGAAGAAGAACAGCGTCGCGATGAAGGCGAACCACTTGGCCGCCATGCGCGTGTCGCTCAGGTTCGACTTGGTGATCGTGTTGTTGGTCAGGTCGTAGGCCGACTCGAGCGCGGTCTGGATCCGGTTTGGCCTGTGGTCCGCAGACTGCTCGGACATCTTCCTGGCGATCCACGTCATCACGAGAATCGTCGCGATGGCCGCGAGCGCGAGGTAGAGGACGGCCTTGTTGATCGACATGTCGATGGGGCCGATCTTGATCGGGATCCAGGATTCGAGCTTGAACTCGTCCTGGGGCTTGAACTCGTCGTTCTTGCCATCGCTCCCGAACACCGCGAACAGGATCAGCGCGAGGCCGAACATGAGCAGGAATGCGCTGAGGACCTTCCAGCCGCGGCCGATGTTGCTCATAGCGACGGCTCCGCCTTGTCGAACGGACGCAGGATCATGGAGGTGGTGAAGTGCACAGTGAAGAGGGAGAGAAACAGGACCGCGGCGGCGAGCCCTGTCTCGGAGTCGGCGAGGCCGACGGCGAAGATGGTAAGGGCAACGAGCCATCCGCGTCCGATCACCGACCCCGCGTTGATGCCGACCATCGTCTTCGGGTCGGTCGAAGCACTCGCCTTGCGCCCGAGAATCGTCTGCAACCCACGCTGGACGACCCACACCCCGGTCCCGGCGACCCATCCCCAGATCGGGAACCCAGCCGCGATGAACACCGGAAGTGCCAGGGCAGCGAGGAGTAGATCGGCGTATTTGACGAGGGTCATCGGGGCGGCGGACACTACTTGAGCGCGAGACTTTGTAACAACTTTGTGACACTCGGCTCAGGCGGGTCCGACAGCCTACGGATTGCGCGCTGAGCGCGCGTTACCGGGGATGGCCAGCGAAGGGATCGAAACCGCCGGGCGGCTCGGCCGGGGCCTCAGTTCAGGCGGAACGTGACGGCGTTCTCGCCCGTCCTCGACGCCGCCTCGACCTGGCCGGTGAGGTCGAACGCGCGCGAGCGCATCGTGTAGGTGCCCCGCGGGAGCAGCCGCCTCAGGCGGAGGGTGAACCGCAGCCCGCCGACGACCTTCGCGCGCAGGTAGAGCGGCTTGTCGCACGGGCGTTGCACGAGCCGGGTACCGCGCGAAAGCCACACGCACTTGCCGCGGCGGCGCCCGGAGATCGCCACCTGCACGCCGCTCACCCCGGCGTTGTCGCCCGCGGTCCCCGCGATCAACCGGACCTTGCGCCGGAGCAGCGTGCCGGCCGGCTCTGCGAGGACCGAGATCGGGGGCGTGTCGATCCCGACCATGACCGGATCGACCCCGCCGGTGACGAGATCCTTGCGGTAGATGCGGGCACGCGAGGACGGCGAGGACCGCGGCCCTGCGTCCGGTGCGCGGGAGGAGAACGCGACGAAGCGCCCGTCGGCGCTCAACGCGCCCGAGGAGCTCGTACCGCTCAGCTGACCGCCGTCCGCGCGCACGGACGCGCGGACCGTGACGCCCGCGGAGATATTGCGGACGAAGACGTCGCCGAAGCCGTTCGTGTCGCCCTCGGCGAGGTTGTTCGCCTTCGAGTTGAAGGCGACGATGTTGCCGTCTGCCGAGATCGAGTCCGCGGTCGAGCTCGAGTTCGCCGACCCGCCGTTCGGCGCCGCCGACACGAGCACCAGCGAGCCGTCGGTCACGTCCTTGCGGAAGACGTCCACCTCGGTGCCGTTCAGCTCGCCGCCGGGGAGGTCGGTGGCGTCGGAGTCGAAGACCACGAAGCGGCCGTCGGCGGAGATGCGCGGGTTGTCCCCGATGCCGTCGGAGCCGGCCGCACCGGCGGGAACGTCGACGAGGCGCGTCTCACCGGTGGCGACGTCCTGCCAGTAGACGCCCTGGCGGTACCCGTCGCCGGCGAGCAGCCCGCCGGTGTCGCTCGTGAAGGCCACGAATCGCCCATCCGCGCTCACCGACGGCTTCAGGGACGAGCCGCCCACTCCTGCGCTGTCGTCCAGCGGCTTTGATACGCGGCGGACCTCGCCGGTGCCCATGTCGCACCAGTAGACATCGGTGTGCTGGTTCTGATCGGACACGCCGAGGTTGTCGGCCCGCGACTCGAACACCACGTGCCGGCCGTCCGCACTGATCACCGGGCTCTCGGAGTCGTCGTTGCCGAGCCGGCAGGCGGGCTCGGTCACCCGCCGGGCCAGATCGCGGCGGAAGATGCTGTAGGCCTCGACGCGGCGGCCGAGGTCCTGGCTGTTGCTCGAGAAGACGGCGAAGCGGCCGTCGGGGGTCAGGGCCTGGCCGGGGCCTCTGCGAAAACGGGCTCCACGAGTGGTCGCGGCGCCACCCGAGCGTGCGGCGGCACGGAGGGTCTGGCCGGCGCCGAGGTCGCGCACGAACGGGTCCGTGCGCTGGCCGTTCACGTCGTCGGGCATCAGGTTCGAGGCGTCGGAAGAGAACGCCACGCGGTTGCCGTCGGCGCTGATCGAGGGCGAGCTGCCGCCGCCGTTTGGATCGGCGGGCGGGAGGGCTCCCGGCGGGGGCGGGGCCTGCGACCGGCGTGCTCTGCTCTTCCCGGAGGCGGCGCGCGCGACCCGCGACGAACGCGGGGGCCCCGGGCCCGGCCCGCCGAGAGCCTCCAGCCCGGGCGGGAAGATCTCGGCCGAGGGCCTGAAGAGATGCGCCGAGTCGACCTCGTGGAACTGCTCCCGGAAGGACTCGCAGTTGCGGAAGGCGCCGCGCCGGTCGGGGTTGATCACGACGATGTCGAACCCGGGCCCGCAGTCGACCGTCACGCGCCCGTTCGGGTCGGAGGTGTCGCCGCCGAGCAGGCTGGTCACGTCGTTGCCGGGGCCGCCGAGGATCCGGTCGCCGTCGTATGCGCCGAAGAGCAGATCGTCGCCGGGGCCGCCGCTCAGCAGGTCGCGCCCCGACCCGCCGGCAAGCTCGTCCCGGCCGTTTCCGCCGTAGAGCTCGTCGTCGCCCGAGCGCCCGGCGAGGCGGTCGTCGCCCTCGTCCCCCCGCAGGACGTCATCTCCCTGGTTCGTGGCACCGTCGCCCTCGAGCTCGTCGTCGCCGCCCGCGCCCGCAAGGCGGTCGCTGCCGCCCTTGCCCTCGAGCAGATCGGGCCCGTCGCCGCCCACGAGCGTGTCGCGCCCGGAGCCGCCGCGGACGAGGCGGAGCGGTGACGCGTTCGTCGGATCGGTGTTGATGATCCGCTCGCACCCGGCCTCCTTCGGGATCGGAGCGTCGCGACCGCTCTGGCCGCGTACCCGGTGGACCGTGTCGTCGCCCGGTCCGCAGTCGAACACGTCGCGCCCGGGACCGCCGTAGAGCACGTCGTCGCCGGGGCCGCCGAAGAGGCGGTCGCCGGCCGGCCCGCCGAAGAGGAGGTCGTCGCCGGCGTTCCCGTACAGGTAGTCGTTGCCACGGCCACCGACGACGATGTCGTTGCCCGGGCCGCCGTAGAGACGCTCGCGGACCCCGAACCGGCGCTCGATGATCGAGTCGTTTCCGGGCCCGCCGAAGAGGCGGTCGGAATCGTCGCCGCCGTCGATGTAGTCGTCGCCGCGGCCGCCGTGGACCTCGTCGTTGCCAGGTCCGCCGCGGAGGACGTCGGCGTAGCGCGAGCCCTCGACCGTGTCGTGGCCGTTCTCGCCGAAGAAGCCGATTGGGTCGTCCTCACCCGAGAGCACCACGTCATCGCCCTCGTCGGTTCCGCAGATCGGGCCGCCCGGGGTGCCCGGGATGCCGCTGCTCAGCTCGACGCCGCACGCGGAGCGGGTCTGGGCAGAGGACGGCGGCGCCGCTGCCAGGCAGAAAAGGGCAGCCGCTGCGATCAGCAAACGGTGGCTGGTTCGTCTCACTCACCGGAGAACCCGCCGGTCGGCGGGGCGGTGCGGTGTGCGTCGGGACATGCGTAACCCTGCTGTAAGGGGCTCGTGGAACGCTTGGCCGATGAGACTCCTCGCAGCCCTGTCCCTCTACGCACTCGCACTCGCCTCGCTGGCGGGCTCCGCAAACGCTGCAAGCACCGAGGAGGTGGCCAGGCCGGCCCAGGGCGGCACCACGATCACCCTCCGTGGCTCCGAGTTCGGCTCGATGCTCTTCGGCCCGAAGAGGCAGGCGATCTACATCTTCGAGAACGACTCGAAGGGCAAGTCCAACTGCTACGGCGCGTGCGCCAAGGCGTGGCCGCCGGTGTTCACCAAAGTCAAGCCGCAGGCCGGCAAGGGCGTGAAGCAGTCACTGCTCGGCACCACCAGGCGCAAGGACGGCAAGACCCAGGTCACCTATGCCGGCAAGCCGCTCTACTTCTACGTGAACGAGGGCCCGGGAGAGGTGCGCTGCCACAACGTGAACCTGAACGGCGGCCTCTGGTGGGTGGTCGGGCCGAACGGCAGGCGCCGGCCCTAGCGGCCGGCGCGCGCTACGCCGGGACCTGAGCCGGGCTGGCCTCGGCGCGGAAGCGCGGCGCTGGCGGCTTCCAAGACCTTCCTCTTCAAGTCGTCCGTCGGGGCCAGAACTACGCAAGTG
>JACCYP010000251.1 GCA_013696425.1 Thermoleophilaceae bacterium | reverse complement strand
CCCCGGGACCGTTCGGATCGCCCGGCGCGCCCGCGCTCGCGCAGGCGCCGGCGCGGCGGCGACACCAGCGCCCGCGTGTGGGCCGCCATTCCCGCGATCCTGTTCGCGATCTTCATCACCGCCCAGGGCGGGTTGATCTTCGCGCTCGGGCTGATCGCACTCGGCTTGATCGCGATGCACGAGCTGTACACGATGATGGCTCGGGGAAGGCCGGTGAACATCGCGGGCTTCATCGCGATGGCCGCGCTCGTCCTCGCCGCGCTCTACGGCGACCAGGACCAGATGGTGCTGGTGCTCGTGGCGGCCCTCCCGCTCACGTTCTTCTTCGCCGTGCTCCGCCCGCGGCGCGACAACGTGACGTGGTCCCTCGCGGCCACGATCTTCGGCGTCGCCTGGATCGGGATGGCGATCGCCCACATGGTGCTCGTGCGCGAGCTGCCCCACGGCGGCGGCCTGGTGCTCGACATCGCCATCGGCACCTTCATCGCCGACACCGCCGCGTACTTCGGCGGGCGCGCCTACGGATCGCGCCAGATCGCCCCCTTGATCTCGCCCAACAAGACCGTCGAGGGCTTCATCGCCGGCACCATCGGCGGCACGTTCGCGTTCTGGCTCTTCGCCGTCGCCTACCAGCACGATTGGTTCGCCGGCCCGGAGGCGCTGCTGATCGGGTTCTGCGTGGCGATCGCCGCGCCGATCGGCGACCTCTTCGAGTCGCTCGTCAAGCGCGACCTCGACGTGAAGGACACCGGCCGCTTCTTCGGCGCCCACGGCGGCGTGCTCGATCGCCTCGACGGCCTTTTCTTCAGCTCCGTCGTCGGCTACTACGTGGCGAGCGCCGTCCTCGGCTACTGATCTCGCTCGCCGCTGTGTCGCTCAGGGGTCGCATAGCGACCCGAATCGAACACAGCGACCAGATTCAGGGGATGAGGACGAGCTTCTTGCCGCCCGGTGAGGCCTCCTGGCGCTTCCAGGCTTCTGGCGCGTCGTCGAGGGCCACCTCTTCCACCTCGATCGTGACCTCCTCCAGGAGACGGTGGTAGGCGGCCTCCCGCACGTCCGGAGGGGCGATGAAGTTCGAGTGGCCGCGGATCTCGAGGCCCTTGGAGCGGATCGGCCCCGACGCGAGCTCCGCGGTGGGACCGGCGGACTGGCCCAGCTGCACGATGCGGGCGCCGAAGGCCGCTGCGTCCACTGCGGCAACCAGGGGAGGGCCGAAGAGCGGATCGATGATGAGGTCGGGACCCTCACCGTCGAAGGCGTCGCGAATCTCCTCGGCGGACCCGAGTGAAACGGCGGCGTCCGCACCGACGTCCTCCATAGCTGCAGTTTTTCGCGCGGCACCGACGATTCGCCCCGCACCGAGCGCCCGCGCGGCCTGAACCGCCACCCGCCCGACGGCACCCGAGGCACCGAGCACGAGCACCCGCTCGCCCTGCTGCAAGCCGCCGCGCCACTCCACGGCCAGCCACCCCGCCAGCCCGGCGATGCCGAGCGCGGCGGCCCTGACGGGATCGGCATCGGCGGGAAGGTCGTAGGTCTCGAGGACGGCGGAATGCTCGGCGTAGGAGCCACCTGGCCCGTGCCCACCGCCGGCGGTGAAGTACACCCGCGAGCCGTCGGGCCGCTCTCCGGCACCCTCCTTGCCGGCGACGTAGGGGAACTCGGTCGGCTTCAGCGGATAGCGCCCGGCGGCCACGGAGAGGTCGATCGGGTTCAAGGTGCCCGCGAGAACCCGCACCACGTCCTCTCCAGAAGGCTCAGGGGCTTCTCCGACTCGTGGCACAGCCCCGAGGGAGTCGATGAGGAGGGCCTTCACGAGGCCTTGAGACTCCCACACCAAGGTGAGGCGTGATGCCGAACGATCCGATCAAATGCGGGGCAGGATGCCCCGCGGAGCTAGCCTCACACGAGTGAAACGCGTACTCGTGCTCGGTTCGACCGGCTCGATAGGCACGCAGGCTCTCGAGGTGATCGAGGGCTCGCCCGACCTCGAGCTGGCCGGCCTCTCCGCCAACACCGACCGCGAGCAGCTGCTCGAGCAGGCGCGGCGCTTCGGCCTCGACCGCGTGGCCCTGGCCGCGGCGGACACCGCCGACGGCGACGGCATCGAGGTGCTCGGCGGGGCCGAGGGCCTGATCCAGCTCGTGGTGGAGAGCGGTTGCGACCTGGTGCTGAACGGGCTCGTCGGCAGCGCCGGGCTTGGCCCCACCATCGCCGCGCTCGGCGAGGGCATCGACCTCGCCCTGGCCAACAAGGAGAGCCTCGTGGTGGGCGGCGAGCTCGTGATGGCGCTCGCCGAGGCCACCGGCGCCCAGATCATCCCCGTCGACTCCGAGCACTCGGCGCTCTACCAGCTGGTGAACGCCGAGGAGCGCCCCGGCAGCATCGACCGCCTCGTGCTCACGGCCAGCGGCGGCCCCTTCCGCGGGCGCACCGACCTCTCCGGCGTGACCGTCGACGAGGCGCTCGCGCACCCGACCTGGAACATGGGCGGGAAGATCACGGTCGATTCGGCCACCCTCATGAACAAGGGCCTCGAGGTGATCGAGGCACACCACCTCTTCGGCGTGTCATACGACCACATCGACGTGGTGGTGCACCCGCAGTCGATCGTGCACTCGCTGATCGACCTGAACGACGGCGCGACGCTCGCGCACCTCGGCCATCCGGACATGCGCGTGCCGATCTCCTACGCTCTGCACCACCCCGAGCGCGCCGACGTTCCGGTGGAGCGCCTGGACCTCGCAACGGTGGGCAGCCTCACGTTCGAGCCGCCGGACCCCGCCACCTTCGCCTGCCTGCGCCTCGCCTACGATGCCGGCCGCGCGGGGGGCACCGCGCCGTGCGTGCTGAACGCCGCCAACGAGGTGGCCGTGCACCACTTCCTCGAGGGCCAGCTCGCCTTCGATGCGATCCCGCGGGTGATCGAGCAGACGCTCGAGGCGATGCCGGCCCAGCCCGTGGGCCACTTCTCCGATCTCTACCGCGCCGACGAGCAGGCGCGCGAGCTGGCGCGGAGCGTGACTGCCTGATGTCCTGGCTCCTCGCATTCGCCGGCTTTGCCTTCCTGGTGATCGCGCACGAGTTCGGGCACTTCGCCGCGGCGAAGTCCGTGGGCATGCGCGTGGAGCGCTTCTCGCTGTTCTTCCCGCCGCTGCTGTTCAAGAAGAAGTTTGGCGAAACCGAGTACGCCGTCGGTGCCATCCCGCTCGGCGGCTACGTGAAGATCACAGGGATGAACCCGGACGAGGACCTCCCCGACGAGGTCCGCACCCGGGCCTACTACTCCCAGCCGGTGTGGAAGCGGATCTACGTGATCGCCGCCGGGCCCGCCGTGAACCTGGTGCTCGCGCTGATCCTGCTCGTCATCTACTTCGGGATGATCGGCCCGCGCGAGACCACAAAGGAGATCGAGGTGCCCCAGCCGGGCTACCCCGCGGCCACCGCACTCCAGGAGGGCGACAAGATCGTCTCAGTCGACGGCAAGACCAAGCAGGCGGACTTCGCCCCGGCGATCTCCTCCCATAAATGCGCCGGCGCCCCCACGGACAAGTGCAAGGCGGCGACCCCGGCCAAGGTCACCTTCGAGCGCGACGGGCGGACGATGACGGCGGAGATCACGCCGGTCTACGACCCGATGCTTGAACGCACGCGCCTCGGCTTCACCTACACCGGGCCGCGCACCGCGCTGCCGTTCGGCGAGGCGGTGACCACCTCATTGGACCGCTTCTGGTTCATCTCGAAACAGACGATCGCGCTGCCGGCGCGCATCGTCGACTCCCAGAAGCGGAAGGAGATCTCGGGGATCGTCGGCTCCTACGAGGTGACCCGCCAGACGATCCTCGACGATGTGGCCGACTCGATCGGCCTGCTCGCGATCATCTCCCTGTCCCTGGCGATCGTGAACCTGTTTCCGTTCCTGCCGCTCGACGGCGGGCACATCTTGTGGGCGGTGGTCGAGAAGGTGCGGCGCAAGCCGGTCTCCTACGCGACGATGGAGCGCGCGGGGGTGGTCGGCTTCATGCTCGTGCTTGCCCTGTTCGCGATCGGATTGACCAACGACATCGACAGGCTCCGTGGCGACGGCTTCAACGTGAGATAGTTCCGCGTCCAGCGATTTCGAGGACGGGGAGAGAAGCGTCATGGAAGGAAGTGTCAAGGAGCGCGAGGGCGCCCGGCCGCGGGCACTAGATGCCGCGACGATCTGCGAGGCGTTCCAGCTGACGGTCGAGGACCACCCCGAGCGGGTGGCCATCCGCACCCAGGACGACTCCGTGTCGCTCACCTGGGCCGAGTACGGACAGAGGGCCCGTGAGGTCGCCGCCGGTCTCGCCGCGCTGGGCGTCGAGAAGGGCGACACCGTGGGGGTCATGCTCACCAACCGCCCCGAGTTTCACTTCTGCGACGCCGGCGCGATGCACCTCGGCGCGTGCCCGTACTCGATCTACAACACCTACTCGCCTGAGCAGATCGAGCACCTCGTGGAGGACGCCGGCAACACCGTGCTCATCACCGAGCAGGCGTTCGCCGAGCGTGTGCTCGAAGTGCAGGGCAAGGACAACGCGCTCGAGCACGTGGTGGTGATCGACGGCGACACTCCCGACGACGCGATCTCTCTGGACGAGCTGATCGCCAAGGGCGAGGACGACTTCGACTTCGACGCCGCCTGGAAGGCCGTCGAGCCGGGTGACCTGCTCACCCTGATCTACACCTCGGGGACGACGGGCCACCCGAAGGGCGTGCAGCTCACCCACGACAACCTCGCCTCGTGCGTGCGCTCCTACGACGAGATCATCGACTTCCCCGGCGACGGCCGCGTGATCTCGTGGCTGCCGATGGCCCACATCGCCGAGCGCAACTGCTCGCAGTACCTGCCGATCATGCTCGGCTTCACCACCACCGACTGCCCGAACGCCAAGGAAGTCATGGGATACGTGGCCCAGGTGCACCCGACCTGGTTCTTCGCCGTGCCGCGGATCTGGGAGAAGCTCAAGTCCTTCATCGAGACGGGCGTCGAGAACGAGCAGGACGAGGCGAAGAAGGCGGGTACGCAGAAGGCATTCGCCGTCGCCCTGAAGCGCGTCGAGGCCATCCAGGCGGGCGAGGAGGTGCCCGAGGAGCTCGAGCAGGCCTACCAGCAGGCCGACGAGCAGGTGTTCTCGAAGGTCCGCGCGCTGATCGGCCTCGACCAGGTCGAGTCCGTGAACGTCGGCGCGGCGCCCACGCCGCCCGAGGTGATCAAGTTCTTCCACGCGCTCGGCATCCCTCTCGCCGAGCTGTGGGGCATGTCCGAGACCACCGGCGCCGGCACCTGCAACCCACCCGAGAAAATCAAGATCGGGACCGTTGGCCCACCGGCCCCGGGCGTCGACATCAAGCTTGCCGAGGACGGCGAGGTGCTGATCAAGGGGCCGATCATCATGAGCGGCTACCGCAACCTCCCGGACAAGACCGACGAGACGTTAACCGACGACGGCTGGCTCATGACCGGGGACATCGGCGAGTTCGACGACGACGGCTACCTGAAGATCGTCGACCGCAAGAAGGAGCTGATCATCAACGCGGCCGGCAAGAACATGTCGCCCGCGAACATCGAATCGGTCGTGAAGTCCGCGAGCCCGCTGATCGGTCAGGTGGCCGCGATCGGCGACCAGCGCTCTTACAACGTCGCGCTGATCACGCTCGATCCCGACGCGGCCGGGGACAAGGACCCCTCCGACCCCGACGTCGAGAAGGCGGTGGCCGATGCCGTCGAGGAGGCGAACCAGAAGCTCGCTCGCGTTGAGCAGATCAAGAAGTTCAAGCTTCTCCACGAGGAGTGGCAGCCGGGCGGTGACGAGCTCACGCCGACGATGAAGCTCAAGCGCAAGCCGATCGCCGAGAAGTACTCGGAGGAGATCGAGAGCCTCTACTCGGGTTAGGGGCTAGTTGGCCACCTGTGTGGGAAGCGCGTTGGCAGCGGCCATCCATCCGGCCAGCAAGTGTCTACGTGCCTCCCTCCAACCCCATCGGCATCGGAGGGCCGGTCTTTACACTTGAGACATGGCCTCCGAGCGTCAGATAAACGTCGGCGGCGTCCCCATCGGGGGCGGCGCACCCGTTGCCGTCCAGTCGATGACGAAGACCGAAACCGCCGACCTGCAGGCGACGATGACCCAGATCCGCGCCATCGCGGATGCCGGCGGGGACATCGTGCGCGTCGCGGTGCCGCGCGACGACGACGTCGAGGCGCTCAAGACGATCGTCGTCGAGTCGCCGATCCCGGTGATCGCCGACATCCACTTCAACCACACGCTCGCCCTGAAGGCGATCGACGCCGGCGCTCATTGCATCCGCCTGAACCCGGGGAACATCGGCGGACCGGAGAAGGTGGCCGAGGTTGCCGCGCGCGCGAAGGCCAGGGGCACGCCCATGCGGATCGGCGTCAACTCGGGCTCGCTGCCTAAGCATCTCCACGAATTGGAGCGCGAGAACTCGGTAGAAGCGCTGGTAACGGCGGCAGTCGAGTTCGTCGAGCTGATGGAGCGGCTCGAGTTCGAGGACTTCAAAGTTTCCATCAAGTCAACCAACGTTCCCAATACGATCGCTTCGAACCGTCTGCTCGCCCAAAGGATCCCGTATCCGCTGCACCTGGGCATCACCGAGGCGGGCACGAAGTGGACCGGATCGCTCAAGTCCGCGGTCGGCCTCGGCACCCTGCTGGCCGACGGCATCGGCGACACGATCCGCATCTCCCTCTCCACCTTCCATGCGGAGGAAGAGGTGAAGGTCGCCTGGGAGATCCTGAAGGCACTCAAGCTGCGCGAGCGCGGTCCGGTGCTCATCGCGTGCCCGACCTGCGGGCGGCTGCAGTTCGACATGGACACGGTCGTCGCCGAGATCGAGCAGCGCCTCGAGGGCTACGAGGACCCGATCGAGGTGGCGGTGCTCGGCTGCGCGGTGAACGGCATCGGCGAGGCCTCGCACGCGGACTTCGGGATCACCGGCGCCAAGAACGAGGGGCTCGTGTTCGCCCACGGCAAGCCGCTGCGCAAGGTGCCTCAGGACGCCCTCGTCGAAACGCTCTTCGCCGAGATCGACAAGTCGATCGAGGAGGGCCGCACCGCGTTCGACGAGCGGCAGTCGGCCGAGGGCGCGGAGTGGCTCCAGAAGATCGAAGAGGAGAACGCGGACCAGCTGACGCCGGAGCGCATCGCGGCCATGGAGGCCGCTGCGGCGGCCGAGGAAGCGGGAGCCAAGCCGCTCCCGATGGCGTCCAAGGTCGAGCTCGACGAGGAGTCGAGCCCCACCGCCGGCCGCCGCTTCACACGCGCGTAGGCCCTGGGGGTGATGGCAGACGGCCGGTTCAGCCTTCAGCGGGGGTCCGGGGCCTAGACCCCTCGAGGTCTCTCTGCTGCATTTGTGGCCTGGACTAGCTGATCTAGGGGACGAGGACTTCGCGTGAGACCAGGAACTGCGAGAGGTCGGACGAGGCCCACACGGCGCGCCAGGTCTGGCCGCGCTGCGCGTTCGGCACCTTGAGGTCCCAGAAGCCGACGGCGTTGTTCACGCGCTGCACGCCACCGGCGTCCTGCCACTGGCCGCCGATCTTCACCTGCAGGTAGACCTGCTGGTCGGCGCCGTTCGGCGTGAACCGGACCTGCCCCCAGAACCGGTGGCCGCCGCCCTCCCGCGCGACGTGGAAGGGAACCGCGTAGGCGGTGGCAGCGGGCTTGGGAACGCCCACGTCGGAGAAGAGCCCAGACTGGTAGGTGAACCAGTACAGGCGGGTGTCCTTCGGGTAGCGGCTCTGCGGGGGGACATCGTTCAGGAGGAACTGCGTGGTGGCGAACACGCGCGGCTGCTTCCAGGCGAGGTAGTCGCCCTCGTTGATGTAGCGCGCCTGCAACTCCGGGCGGATGCCGTTGAAGGGGTCCGGCGGGCTTGTCTCGTAGCCGAACTCCGTGAGCAGGATGGGCATCTCGGAGGGCACGAGGTTCGTGCGCTTGGCGATCCGGTCGAGCAGCTGGGGCAGCTTCCCGATGTTCGCCATCGTGATCGCCTCGGGGCTGCGGTCGCGCCTGCCGGGCGCGAGCGTCTTGGTGTAGGGGTGGTGGCCGAAGGAGAGCTTCGAGAAGCGCTTGAGGACCCGCAGCTGGCGGACGTTGCCGCAATCGCGCGCCGCGGCCTTCTTGCCGCGATAGGGCCGCAGACCGCGATCGAGGCAGAACAGCTCGCGCAGGAACAGCGCCGGCCGCAGCGGGCGCTTGAAGTTCTCGGGCCGGACGCCCAGCGGGGCGGTCTCGCCGATCAGCACGAGGTCGTCCTTGTGGCCGCTGCGCAGCAGGCCGTTCGCGCCCTGGATCAGAAGCTTGCGGTAGAGGGCGGGGGAGGTGGGCACGAGCCCGGCGCCCTTCACCTTCTCGGCCTGTGGCTCGAGCCACCCACCCTGGTTGGGCTCGTTGCCGATCGAGTAGAAGCCAACCTTCGGGATCCGGCGGCGGCCGGCGTTCTCGTCGGTCCAGCCGCCGTTGTAGCGGCGCCCGACGGCCTTCACGAACCGCCCGAACTGCTTCGGGTCGGGCTTCCAGGTGCGCTGGATGGCGCCGCGTGGCGCCTTCTCCTGCGCCCAGCGCGGGCCCGGGAAGGTGATGTTCATGTAGACCGAGATGCCGCGTGTGCTGGCCTCGCGCACGAGGTCGTCGTAGCGGTCCCAGTTCTGCCTGGGGTAGGCCTTCGGATTGGACCCGTTGATCCGGCGCCTGGGGGCGATCGCCTCCCACAGCACCGTGATGCGCACGGCGTCGACGCCGAGCCGCTTCATGCTGTTGAGCGTCGAGACGCGCTGCTCGTGGGTGCTGTAGATCAGCGCGTTGTCGTCCTGCATGATCGAGACCATGAACGGGGACGCGCTCGCGTTCGCCGCGCCGAAGGCGCAGAAGGTCAGTGCGAGCGCGAAGCCCGCCGCGAGGATCCGGCGAGGAGACATCGGCAAAAAAGAGTAACCAGGGTGTGCCGCAATGGTTGCGGCACACCCTGGTTGGGCGTTCGTGAAGGCCGCTAGGCCTCGAAGCGCTTCTGGACCTCGTCCCAGTTGACGACGTTGAACCACGCCTCGATGTAATCGGGACGCTTGTTCTGGTACTTGAGGTAGTAGGCGTGCTCCCAGACGTCGACGCCGAGCAGCACCGTCTTGCCGCCGGACACCGGCGTGTCCTGGTTCGGCGTCTTCTCGATGGCCACGCCGTCGCCGTCCTTCACGAGCCAGGCCCAGCCTGAGCCGAACTGGCCGACGCCCGCTTCCTTGAACTTCTCCTTGAAGGCGTCGAAGGAGCCGAAGGCGGAATCGATGGCCTCGGCGAGAGAGCCCTGCGGGGCGCCGCCGCCGTCCGGGCTCATGATCTGCCAGAAGAACGAGTGGTTGGCATGACCGCCGCCGTTGTTGCGCACGGGACCCTGCTTGTCGGCAGGGAGCGAGTCGAGGTTCTGAAGCACCTCCTCGATCGGCTTGTCCGCCCACTCGGTGCCCTCGAGGGCAGCGTTGGCCTTGTCCACGTAGGCCTGGTGGTGCTTGTCGTGATGAACCTTCATCGTCGCTTCGTCGACGTGGGGCTCGAGTGCGTCGTAGGGGTAAGGCAGATCCGGTACCTCGTAAGCCATCCGTTCCTCCTGATTCGCAAATAGAGTGGCCGCGATGACAAGGCTATCCAGCTACCTGCTTCCCACCCAGCGCGAGGCGCCCTCCGACGCGGAGGCGGTCTCGCACAAGCTCATGGTCCGCGCCGGCCTGGTCCGCCAGCTCGGCGCCGGAATGTGGACCTACCTCCCGGCAGGTTGGCGCTCGCACCGCCGCGTGGAGCAGATCATCCGCGAGGAGATGACGGCCATCGGCAGCCACGAGATGCTGATGCCGGTACTCCAGCCGGCCGAGCTGTGGGAGCGCTCGGGCCGCTACGCGATCGACGAGCTGTTCAAGCTGCATGACCGCCGCGAGGCACCGCTCGTGCTCGCCATGACCCACGAGGAGGCCCTGACCTTCCACATGGCGCGGGAGATCCAGTCCTATCGCGATCTGCCACTGAAGCTGTTCCACATCCAGGTGAAGGAGCGCGACGAGCCGCGCCCGCGCGCCGGGGTGCTGCGAACGCGCGAATTCATCATGAAGGACGCCTACACCTTCGATCGCGACGCAGAGGCGCTCGACGCGGCATACGACGCCCACATCCCCGCCTACGACGCGATCTTCGACCGCGCGGGCCTGGAGTGGTACATGGTCGAATCCGACGTCGGGATGATGGGCGGGTTCGGAGCCCACGAGTACATGGCGCCGTGCGCGGCGGGCGAGAACGAGGTGGCACTCGCGCCGGGCTACGCGGCGAACGTCGAGGTGGCGAGCGCCGAGCCCCAGCGCGTCGACGGGCTCGAGGCGGAGGACTCGCCCGCGGTGATCGACACCCCCGACGCGAACACGATCGAGAAGCTCGCCGAGCAGCTCTCGATGCCCCGTGGGGCGCTCATGAAGGCCATGCCGGTGATTGCCGAGGAGCGCGGACCGCTGCTCGTGTTCGTGCGCGGCGACCACCGCCTGAACGAGATCAAGCTCGCGAACGCGCTCGGCCAGCCCGTGCGGCAGGCAACCGAGGCGGAGATCGCGAGCGAGTTCCATACGACGCCCGGCTACATCGGCCCGCTCGGGGCCCGGGCGCCCGTCCTGCTCGACGAGGCGCTCCGGGGCCTCGAGGGGCTCGTGTCGGGGGCGAACGAACCGCAGCGGCACGTGCGCGGCCTCGATCCCGCACGCGACTTCCAGGCGGAGTGGGCCGACGTGCGCACCGTCGAGGTGGGGGACACCGTCGCCGGCGCAGCGATCCGGATCGAGCCGGCGATCGAGGTCGGGAACATCTTCAAGCTCGGCACGCGGTTCTCGGAGCCGCTCGGGTGCACCTACCTCGACCCCGACGGCAAGGAGCAGCTCATCTGGATGGGCTCCTACGGGATCGGTCCGGCGCGGATCATGGCGGCGGCGATCGAGCAGTTCGCCGACGAGGCGGGCATCTCATGGCCGCGCTCGATCGCGCCGTGGGACGTGGAGGTGGTCTCGCTCCGCCAGGACGAGGAGGCCACACGCATCTACGAGGCGCTCGGCGCCGAAGGACTCGATGTCGTCCTCGACGACCGTGACGCGAGCCCGGGCGAGAAGTTCGCCGACGCCGAGCTGCTCGGCTGCCCGCTGCGGCTCACGGTCGGGCGCAAGGGCGTGGAGGCCGGCGAGGTCGAAGCGCAGGTGCGCAGGGGCCAGGAAAAGCGCTCGCTCTCGCTCGGCGCGGCCGCGGCGGAGGCCGCGGAGCTGTGGCGCGCACTCCCCTGACCTTCAGGCGGCTCTCCGGCCTCGACCGGTCGGGGCCGCCGCCGCCAGAGACCGTCGAGGGGGCCCCGCTGCGGCCGTGGACCATCCCCAACGCGATCGGCTACGTCCGCCTGGCGCTGATCCCGGTCTACCTCGTGCTCGCGTTCTCCTCCGGCGACGGCCGCGACACCACGGCGGCCATCATCTACGCCGCCATCGCCGGGGGCGACTACCTCGACGGGATCGCGGCGCGGGTCACGGGCCAGTACTCCCGCCTCGGCGCGCTGCTCGACCCGCTGGTCGACCGGATGCTCGTGGTCTCGGGCGTGGTGGTGTGCTGGCACTTCGAGCTGCTGCCGCGGCTTCCGCTCGGCATCCTCGCGGCGCGCGAGCTCGTGATGCTCGTGCTCTCCCAGATCGGCCTGCGCAAGGGCATCGACCTCAAGATCAACTACATCGGTAGGTGGGCGGTGTGGCCCACGATGTTCGCCCTCTTCCTCGCGATGCTGTCGACGACCTGGATCGCCGAGGCGTCGCTTTGGCTCGGTTTGGGCATGACTCTCATTGCGACAGGGTTCTACTTCCGGGAGGGTTACGAGAAGCTTCGCCCACCCTCAAGTGGAGCTTGACCCCCAGGTCTATACTGCCCGCTCGCCCTCAATCGGAAGGACCGTCTTAGATGGATACGTTCCCAGACCTCGGAGCCCTCTCGGACCAGGAGCTGAAGGATCTCATCCAGCAGCTCACGGACGAGGAGCAGGAGGTCTCGTACCAGCGGCGGATCCTCCACGGAAGGATCGACATCCTGCGCGCGGAGCTCGTCAACCGGCTGCGACGCAAGCACGAAGAGGGTGAGTCCGCGATCAGTGGCGCCGACGTGCAGCAGCTCACGGACATCCTGGCCGGCAAGAGCGCACCCGACACGGACTGACCGTGCACTGCCCGGAGTGCGGCTTCGTCAACAGCGAGGGCGCGAACTACTGCCAGAAGTGCGGCGCATTCCTCGGCGACGCGAAGAAGCCTGGGGACACGACCGAGGTCTACCAGCTGGATGAGACCGGCGATCTGAAGCCGGTCGACCTCGAGAGCCTCGAGACCGAAGGGGCCTCGCTGGTCATCCGTTCCGGCGGCGGGCGCTCGGGCGAGGCCTTCGACGTGAAGGGTGAACGGATGGCGATCGGGCGCAGTCCCGACGCCGAGGTGTTCCTCGACGACGTCACGGTCTCCCGCAACCACGCGACGCTCGTGCGCAAGCGCGACGGCGTCTACATCGACGATCTCGGCTCGCTGAACGGCACCTACGTGAACCGCCACCGGATCGAGTCCCACAAGCTCCAGTCCGGCGACGAGCTCCAGGTCGGCAAGTACAAGCTGACGTACCTGGAGCGATGAGGCCTTGAGCACCGAGGCGCGACAGCTCACGATCGGTGCGGTCTGCAAGCAGCTGGAGCGCGAGTTCCCGGAGATCTCGATCTCGAAGATCCGCTACCTCGAGGACCAGAAGCTGATCACCCCGCGGCGCACGCGCGGGGGCTACCGGCTCTACGGACCCGGCGAGGTGCAGCGCCTACGCACGATCCTGCGGCTCCAGCGCGACGAGTTTCTCCCACTGCGGGTCATCCGCCAGGAGCTCGCGTCGGGACGTGCCGACTCCGAGGTGTCCAACGGCGCCGGTGCCAATCCCTCCGACAACCGCCCGCTGCGGCGCGCCACGGTCGACGGCAAGAGCGACGGCGCGCGCTATCGGCTGGCCGACGTGGTGGAGGAGACCGGTGCTCCCGAGAGCCTCATCAAGGAGCTCGAGGACTTCGGCGTGATCAAGGGCGAGCGCCGCGACGGCGAGGTGCTCTACGACGACACCGAGCGCGAGATCATCCGCGCGGTGGCGGAGCTCGCGCGTTACGGCGTGGGCGGGCGCAACCTGCGCGTGTTCCGCACCTCGGCGGACCGTGAGGCGGCGCTCATCGAGCAGATCCTCGCCCCGTCACTGCGCTCCCGGAACCCGGAGCGCCGCCGCGAGGCGGTCGAGACCCTCGACAACCTGGCCGCGGTGGCCTCGCATTTGAAACACCTCTTGCTCGTCCGGGACCTCCGCAAGATCGTTTCCTGACAGGGCTCCCGCTGGACCTCGAGGCTCATATCCGCGATGTCCCGGACTTCCCGAAGCCGGGGATCGTGTTCAAGGACATCACGCCGCTGTTGCTCGAACCACAAGCACTGGGCGAGACCGTGGAGCTCCTAGCCAAGCATGCCGAGAGCCTCGGCGGCATCGACTACGTGATCGCCGCGGAGGCGCGTGGATTCATCCTCGGCGCGGCGGTGGCCACGCGGATCGGCGCCGGCTTCATCCCGGCACGCAAGCCCGGCAAGCTGCCCTCGGTCGTGTCGTCGGTCGAATACGAGCTCGAGTACGGGCTCGACACGCTCGAGATGCATTCCGACGCCCTCGCCGGCGGGAAGCGCGTGCTGGTACACGACGACCTGCTGGCCACCGGCGGCACCGCGAAGGCCACGTGCTCGCTGGTGGAGGAGGCCGGCGCGTCGGTGGCCGGGTGCTCGTTCGTGATCGAGCTGTCGTTCCTCGGCGGGCGCGAGGCGCTCGCGGGCTACGACGTCCACGCCCTGATCGACTACACCGACTGAGATGCCCGTCGTGGCGCGCGAGAGAACGGTTCCTGCTCCACCCGAGCGCGTGTGGGATCTCGTCTCCGACCCGCATCACCTTCCGCGCTGGTGGCCCGATACCGAGCGCGTCGAGGACGCTACCCCGCTCGCCTGGACCAAGGTGATGAAGACGCCCAAGGGCCGCACCGTGCGCGCGGACTTCACCCGCGAGCAGGCGGATGAGCCGCGTGTGCTGCGCTGGCGCCAGG
>JACCYP010000246.1 GCA_013696425.1 Thermoleophilaceae bacterium | reverse complement strand
CGCCTTCAACGTGCCGCTGCTGTTCCTGGCCGACGTGCCGGGATTCATGATCGGCACGGCCGTCGAGCGCCAGGGCATCATCCGAGCCGGGGCGAAGATGGTGGCGGCCGTGTCCGAGGCGACGGTGCCGAAGATCTCGGTGGTCGTGCGCAAGGCGTACGGGGCCGGGCTCTACGCGATGTCGGGCCCGGCCTTCGATCCGGACGTGATGCTCGCGCTGCCGGGCGCGCGCATCGCCGTGATGGGACCCCAGGCGGCGATCAACGCCGTCTTCTACAACCAGGTGCAGGCGATCGAGGACGAGGCCGAGCGGGCGGAGTTCGTCGAGAAGCTGCGCAAGGAGTATGCCGAGGAGATCGACGTGCTGCACCTCGCGTCGGAGCTCGTGGTGGACGCCGTAGTCCAGCCCGAGAGCCTGCGCGCCGAGCTCGCCACGCGCTTTGCGTTGTTCGAGGGCAAGGTGCGCGACTGGCCCGCGAAGCACAACGCGGTTACGCCGGTTTAGCGCCTTCGCTGGGTGCCAGGTCTGGACCGATCCGCTCGTCTATGAGCTCGATCAGGTCGGCGGTGAAGTCGATCGCCCGCCCGACGGACGCGGGGTCGATGCGTTTCACCGTGTCGTCGGCGTTGTGCCAGGTGGGCGAGTAGTCCATGGCGCCGCGGGCGCCGATGGCGAGCGCCGGAAAGCCCGCGCTGCGGGCTAGGTTCACCGAACTGGCCGTGCGGTCGGAGATGCCGCGGGCGCCGTAGTCATCCACGTCCTCGGCCACCTCGCGGGCGAACTCGAGCAGCCTGGGGTGGTAGCGCGACTGCACCGCCCAGCCCTCTCGCTCGGCGAAGCGGATCGTGCCCGCGCCGACGTTGTCGATGCCCAGGAAGATGGTGTTCTGGGGATCGAGGTGGCGCTTGTTGGCCTTAACCCATTCGCGCATGCCGCCGAAGAGGCCCTCCTCGGCCCCGGGGAGTACCACCCAGAGGTCGAGGTGCTCGAGCCGGCCGCCGTGGCTTTGGGCCAGGGCCAGCGTGGCGGCAACTCCCGAGGCGTTGTCGCTCGCCCCCTGGACATATCCGCTGAGGGCGATGTCGAGCAGGAGCGGCAGCGCGAGGATCAGCGCCACCGTCGGCACGAACTGGATGATCGTGAGCGCGAGTCCCTCGATGCCGAGGAGCCGCAGGGCGGTGGCGAGCAGGAGCAGCATCAGCGACCAGAAGAAGGGCTCCCAGGGGCCGATCGAGCGGTGGATCAGCTTGCCGAAGCTCGCGCGGCGCGACTGGGCGCGGCGCGAGAAGAACCCGCCCGTGGCGGCCGCGTCGTAGTGGGCAACAAGCACGAGCGTGCCGGGCTTGTCGCTGTCCTCGGGCGAGACGACGTTCTGGGACGCGCGCTTGGGCAGGATGCGGCGGACCAGGTGGAAGCCGCCGGTGAGGTCCCCGAACGTGGACACGGCGGCGAACAGCACGAGCAGGGCGCCCGGCAGCGGGGCCCCCACGCTCAGCACGCTGCCGACTATGGCGAGCAGGGCGTGGATGGCGTGGGTGAGGGCATAGTTCGGGCGAACCCAGATCGGCTCGAGCTCGGCTTCGCGCCCGAGCGACTTCAGGCGCGCGGCGAGATGCTCGGCCGCGCGGCGCTCGGAGTCCGTGCCCGGCCCGCGCTCCTCGAACGCGGCCAGCGCCGCGATCTCTCCCTGCACGTCGATCTTGGTCTGGGCCGACAAGGCCCGGGGCAGTTTAGGCCCCGGGGCCAAGGCAGACCGCGGCTTCGGGCTCGGCAGACGGTTCATCGCCTAGAGTCGCCACGATGGATTTGACGCGACTCGCGCGGGGCGAGATGCTCGCGGCCGTCGCGGTGCCGGTGCTGTTCGTGATGGTGTACTTCCCCTGGTTCGGCGTCGAGGGGACGGGGCTCACCGTCGACGCCTGGGGTTCCGGCGGCACTCTTGGGCTGGTGCTCGTCGTGGCCATGGGGAGCACAGCCATCCTCTTTCTGCTGCGCGTGACCGGCACCTACTTCGACTTCCCGTTCGAATGGCTGGTGGCCGGCGCCGGAGCCCTGGCGTTCCTCTTCGTGGCCTACCGGCTTGCATCGCCGCCGGACCTGGCACTCGCCGAGCAGGCCGGAGTGGTGATCACGCGCGAGGCGGGCGCCTGGCTCGGCCTCGTGTGCTGCGCGGCGATCGGCGGCGGAGGCTTCTGGGCCACCCGTGAGGAGACGCGGCCCATCTACTGAGTGCCAGCGGCGGAGCCGTGTCTGCATAAACGAGAGCGGCGGACTCTGCTGCGAGCGACTTTGGTCCCACGAACCGATCGAGTGCCGCGACTGAATCGCGGCGGGCGACCGATAGCGCCCGCTCCCTCATCTGGGTCCATGCGATCCCGAGCGCATCACATGCCTCGCAGAAGATGCGCTGAATGTCCACGGAGGCGTTGGTGAACATGTATCGCGGATAGGAGTATGTCCGCCCGCTTGCGGTTATCCGATTGATTACGCGGCAGCCGTCCGAGTGGAGGAGGCCCCGCAGCAATAACCCTGGCTGCTGTGCCGCTACGGCTTGCTGCCACGGGGCAAGCGCGATCGGGCGCAAGTGCTTGGGGCCGCGTCCGTGCTGGGGAAACAGGCACGGCCACGCCTTCGACGATGCTCCCACCTCGACGGATCGTTCACCCGACTTGGGTTGCACATGGCTCACGTTGAACACCGCGGTGACCTCAAGGGCGTCGGCGCACTCGTTGATGATCCCTGGATATCTCGCGTCGAGAGTGACGCGCAGGCGGGTGACACCGCGCTGCTGCTCCGAGATGCACCCGTCTCCCAGGTACATCCCGAGCAAGTACGCGTAGCGATCCGAAGGGATGGGCGGCAGCTGCCGATGGCGCCGGTCGCAGAACGCGCAGTTGGAGCTCATGGAATGCGGCGGGTGGGACTCGAACCCACAAGCCCGATGGGCAGGGCATTTTGAGTGCCCCTCCTTTACCAGTTTGGACACCGCCGCCGGTGTAATGAGCTTAAGCGGAGCGGGCGACCGATTCGCCCCAGGGCGCTACTGGTCCGAAACGAACGGACGATCCTTCGCCGCCAGCTCGTCCTTGGCCGCGCGGCGCTCCTCTGCGAGGCGGCGCCGTTCCTCGGCGGCCTCGTCGTACTCGTCGTCGCCATCGCCGCCGGTCTCGACCTCGACGTTCCACTCCTGGCTGAAGCCGCGCATGGCGAAGGCGATCAAGAGGAGCTGGACGGGCACGATGATCAGGGTGAGCAGGCCGAGGATCCCGGCCGGGAGCAGGGCCTCCTCGAAGCCGGACTTGTCGCGCTCGAACCACGCCGGGCCCGCGACCGCGGCCACCACGCCGAAGAGCACCGCGAGCGCCGCGGCCACCGGGAGCACGCCGCGATTCCAGCGCACGACGAAGAACGCCATCAGCACGTAGAGGATCACGTAGGCGATGGCGCCGATCTGGGCGCCCTGGAGCACGCTCCATCCACCGACCGTCACGATCGCGATCAGGCCCGCGCTCGTGAGAAGCAGAAGGATGACGGCGGCCTTGGTGGCCTTCGATGTCGCCTTGTCCCGGTTTGGGTGATGGATTACTACGCCAGAAGCTTCCACGCGTTGGGCAGCATAGATCGGCGGCCGGGTGCGTGCAGCAGTTAGCGTGATTCCCTGCATGGGGCAGCGGCAGATGACACGCGAGGAATGGCACGCCTTCGTGCTCGAGGGAACGCGCACCGGAGGCTTCGCCGTACCGCGCAAGGACGGCAGTCCGCACGTCCTCCCGGTGTGGTTCGCGCTCGACGGAGACGACTTCATGTTCACCACCGGCGCCGGCACCGTGCGCGGCAAGTCGTTGCTGCGCGACGGGCGCGGCTGCATGCTCGTGGACGAGGAGCAGGCGCCGTACTCGTTCGTCAAGGCGGAGGGCCGCTGCGCCGTGTCGGAGGACCCCGGCGAGCTGCTCCGCTGGGCTACGGTGGTGGGCGGGCGCTACATGGGCGCCGACCGCGCCGAGGAGTTTGGCGCCCGCAACGGCGTGCCCGGCGAGCTGCTGGTGCGCTTCACGCCGGAGCGCCTGTTCGCGCAGTGGGGCGTGACGGAGTGATGCGGACCTAAGATCTGGCCTCTGCGCGCGGGCGTGGTGAAACTGGGAAACACGCCGGCTTTAGGTGCCGGTGCTCGAGAGAGCTTGGGGGTTCGAGTCCCTCCGCCCGCACTCAATAAACGGCCGCTCCGGCGCTAGTCTTTCCCGCCCCGGGGGGACTGGTGTAACGGCTAACATCGCGGTCTCCAAAACCGTGGCTCGAGGTTCGATTCCTCGGTCCCCCGCTCTGATTTCGTCGTCGACCAACGACGCACCATGACCCACGACTCGCACGTACTCGCCGCCCTCTACGCGGGCGAGGCTCCGCCCGCCGTCGACGATGCGAGCCTCGACGTGTTCGAAGCCGCCGCGCTCGGGCGGCGCGGGCGCGTCGAGGAGCTGATCGCCGCCGATCCCTCGCGTGCCCGGGCGGCCGCCGTCGACGGGTTCACCGCGCTCCACCTCGTGGCGTTCTTCAGCGGCGACGCCGGCATCGCGCGGCTTCTGCTTGACGTCGGCGCCGACCCGAGCGCCGTTGCCAACAACGACATGCAGGTCACACCGCTCAAC
>JACCYP010000236.1 GCA_013696425.1 Thermoleophilaceae bacterium | reverse complement strand
GAGCTCGAGCGCTCGCGCCGCACCGACCGCTCCTTCGTCCTGCTGGTCGCCGACGTCGACCGCTTCAAGCAGGTGAACGACCAGCTCGGCCACCCGGCCGGCGGCGGCTACCCCTGCGGGCTGACCGACGAGCAGATCCCGCTCGAGGCCAAGATCCTCGCCGTGGCCGACGCCTACGAGGCGATGACCGCCGACCGCGTGTACCGCAAGGCCCTCGGGCCCGAGAAGGCGCGCGAGCAGCTGCTCGAAGGGCGCGGCAAGCAGTTCGACCCGCGCGTGGTCGAGGTCTTCCTCGAAGCGCTGGACAGCTCCGCCAAGCCGGCCGCCGAGCACGCCGAGTTCCATTAGTTAGGGTGCCGGGCGATGCCCGGCGACGAATGGCGAGTAGAGGTCAAGCTGGCCGACGAGGCCCACGGCCAGTCGGTCACCGACCGCCTGCGCTCGCTCTCGCTCGACGACGAGGCGCGCGAGAAGCTCGGCCGCGACGTGATCGTGACGCGTGACGACCTCGATCTCTTCCTCTACTCCGAGTCCGCCGACGAGGCGAAGGAGGCCGAGCGCGTGATCCGCGAGCTGCTCTCCGAGGACCGCCTCCAGGCCGACGTGAAGCTCACCCGCTGGCATCCCGTCGAGGAGAGCTGGAACGACGCCTCGCAGCCGCTGCCCTCGACAGAAGCCGAGCGCGCCTCCGAGCTCGAGCGAAAGGAAGCGCGCGAGACCGTCGAAGCCGTCGAGGAGGGCGACACCGACTGGGACGTGCGCGCGACGCTCGGCTCCCACTCCGATACCACGGCGCTCGCCGACCGCCTCGAGGCCGAAGGGCTTCCGGTGGTGCGCCGCTGGCGCCACCTGTTCGTGAAGACGATCACCGAGGAGGACGCCGAGGCACTCGCCGTCCGCCTGCGCAAGGAGGGCGCCGAGGTCGAGATCGAGGCGCGCGACTTCGAGGTCGGCACCGGCGGCCCCTTCCGTTTCTTCGCCGGCATCGGCGGTTAGCGTCTCCGCGGCCGACCGCGTCCGCGCCTTCGTAGACGAGCGGGTGATCCCCGCCGAGGAGCGCCTCTACGCGGGCGAGGCCGGGCTGATGGAAGCGCTCCAGCAACAGGCCAAGGACGAGCGCCTGTGGGCGCTCGGGCTGCCCGAGGAGATCGGCGGCGGCGGCCTCGGCTTCATGGAGTACACGCACGTGAACGAAGCGGTCGGCCGCTCCGAGCACGCGATGGTCGCCCTTGGCACCCACTCCGCGCAGGACGCGACGATGCTCCACCTCTACGCGAACCAGGAGCAGAAGGAGCGCTGGCTGCGCCCGCTGGTGGACGGCGAGATCTACCCGTCGGTGGGCATGACCGAGCCGGAGGTCGCGGGCTCCGACCCGACCGGCGTGCGCACGAGCGCCGTGCTCGACGAGGACGAGTGGGTGATCGACGGGCACAAGTGGTTCATCACCGGCGCGAACCGAGCCGCGTTCACCACGGTCTTCGCGGTCACCGAGCCCGACGGGCCGCCCCACGCGCGCGCCTCGATGATCATCGTGCCGACCGACTCCCAGGGCTTCGACATCGTGCGCGAGATCCCGGTGATGGGCGACGTGCCCGAGTTCGCCCATTGCGAGATCCGCCTCACCGGCGTGCGCGTGCCGCAGGAGAACCTCCTCGGGCGGCGGGGCGAGGCCTTCCGGATCGCGCAGGACCGTCTCGGCCCCGGGCGCATCTACCACTGCATGCGCTGGCTCGGCCAGGCAGGGCGCGCCTTCGACCTGATGTGCGAGCGCGCGCTGGCGCGGGAGGCATTCGGCGAGCCGCTCGCGAAGAAGCAGACGGTGCAGAACTGGATCGCCGACTCGGCCGCCGAGATCCGCGCCGCGCGGCTGCTCACCCTCGACGCCGCGGAGAAACTCGACTCCGGCGACGACGCCCGCGTCGAGATCGCGCTGATCAAGTTCTTCGGCGCGAAGGTGCTCCACGACGTGATCGACCGCGCGATCCAGGTGCACGGTGCGCTCGGCGTGTCCGGCGACACGCCGCTCGAGCGCATGTACCGCCACGCGCGCTTCGCGCGGATCTACGACGGTCCGGACGAGGTGCACCGCGTCTCCGCGGCGCGCCGGATACTGCGCGGCTACTCGGGCTGAGCGAGCGCCCCGAGCGCCGCGCCGCGATCCGCGAACGGGCGCGCCTCGAGCGCCAGGCCGTCCTCAAAGCGCCAGGCCAGCCACACCTCCTGGTCCGACCGGATGCCCGTGTGGCGGGCGCGGGTGTGCATGAGACTGTGGGCGATCACCCACTCGCCGAGCTCCTCGATCCCCACCAGCTCGAAGTCGACCTCGTCCATCACCTCGTAGAAGGAGGCCATGTAGCGGCGCAGCCCCTCGTGGCCGTCGTAGGTATCGGGCTCCACCGAGAGCTCCCCTGGCACCGTGGTGCGGAATGCCGGGTGGAACGCGTAGAGGACGTCCTCGACATCGCGCGACGCGTTGAAGGCCGAATAGGTGCGGCGCAATAGCTCGATGCTGTCGCTCACCGCGCCGGAAGCTACCGCGCCGAGCATCTAGGGTCTGGCCCATGACACCGGTCCTCTGGCACATCGAGCTCTCCCACTACAACGAGAAGGCGCGCTGGGCGCTCGACCACAAGGGCGTCGCGCACGTGCGCAAAGCGCCGCTGCCCGGCCTCCACGGCGCGTACGCGGCGGCGCTCACCCGCGGTGGCCAGCGGCGGCTACCCGTGCTGAAGGTCGACGGGACCGCGATCGGCGACTCGACCGCGATCATCGCCTGGCTCGAGGAGCACAGGCCCGATCCGCCGCTCTATCCCGCCGATCCCGCCAAGCGCGCGCGGGCGCTCGAGCTCGAGGACTACTTCGACGAGGAGCTCGGCCCGCGCGTGCGCCGCTTTGTCTGGTTCCACACGCTGCCGGACGCCCGCGGCACCGCCGAGTCGCTCTTAACCCAGGGGGGCGAGCGCCAGAAGCGCGCGATGGCGGCCGTGGTGCCGCTCTTCCGGCCCCTGGTGAAGCTCGACTTCGGCGTGGATGCTGACGGCGCCGCCGAGGCGCGCGCGGGCATCGTCGCGGCCATGGACCACCTCGAGTCCGAGCTCGGCTCCGGCGACTACCTCGTCGGCGACTCCTTCACCGTGGCCGACCTCGCCGCGGCGGCGATGTTCACCCCGCTCCTCCGCCCGCCCGAGCGGGACTATCTGCCGGACACCCAGCCCCCGCCGGCGGCCGAGCTGCGCGAGGAGCTCACCCCGCGCCCCGGTGGGCAGTACGTGCACGAGATGTACGCGCGCCACCGCGGCGCCTCGGCGGAGGTCGCAGCTTGACCTGAAGGTGTGAATCGTGGTTCACTTCTTCGGGCCGTGCCCTACCGCCCCACCGAACGCACCGAGGCCCGCAAGGCCGCCACACGCGAGCGCATAGTCGCCGCCGCCCTCGACCAGCTGGCCGAGGGCGGCTACGCCTCGGCGGGCGTGCAGGCGGTGGCAGCACGCGCCGGTGTCGCCACCGGCACGCTCTACAAGCACTTCCCCTCGAAGGCCGACCTGTTCGCCGAGGTGTTCCGGCGCGCCTCTCAGCGCGAGGTCGACGTGCTCGCCGGAATGAGCCACGACCTCCCGGTGGCCGAGCGCCTGGCCGCGGGAGCCGAGGCCTTCGCCCGCCGCGCGCTCGCCGAGCCCGCTCGCGCATGGGCCCTGCTCGCGGAGCCCGTCGATCCGGCCGTCGAGGCCGAGCGGCTCGTGTTCCGGCGCGCCTACCGCGACGTGTTCGCGGCGGCGCTCGCCGAAGGCGTCGAATCCGGCGAGCTGCGCCCGCATGACACCGAAACGCTTGCCGCGGCCCTCGTGGGAGCCATCGCCGAGGCGCTCGTCGGACCCCTCTCCTCACACACGAAGAGCGACGCGCTCGTCGTGACCATCGTCGACATCTGCGTGAACGCGCTACCAACCACGGAGGCCCGAGTTGCTGCTTGACCACAAGTCCGGAGTCACCCACGAGGTGACCAACCAGCCCCCGCCGATCGAGCCATACAACGTGCTCGAGGCCGACACCCCGCTGCTCGACGCGCTGGAGCGCGAGGGCGCGGGCTGGGCGATCGAGGATGTGCGCGCCCTCGGCGAGCTCGCCGGCTCGCCCGAGACGCGCGAGCACTCCGAGCGCTGCGAGCGCAACGAGCCGATCCTGCGCACCCACGACCGCTACGGCAACCGCGTGGACGAGGTCGAGCTCGACCCGAGCTGGCACCACCTCCTCGGCACCGCCGTCGAGCGCGGCATCACATCGCTGCCATGGCGCGACCCGCGCCCGGGCGCGCACGTCGCGCGCGCCGGCCTGTTCCAGGTCTGGAGCCAGACCAACGCCGGGATGATGTGCCCGGTCTCGATGACCTACGCCGTGATCCCCGCCCTGCGCGAGGAGCCCGACGTGGCGGCCGACTGGGAGCCGCTGCTGACAAAGCCCGACTACGCGACCGGCGCGCTCGCCGGCATGGCGATGACCGAGAAGCAGGGCGGCTCGGACGTGCGCGCGAACACCACGCGCGCCGAGCCGGTGGGCGACGGGCACTACGAGCTCTGGGGCCACAAGTGGTTCTGCTCCTACCCCCCGTGCGACGTGTTCCTCACGCTCGCCCAAACCGAGCACGGCCTCTCCTGCTTCCTGTTCGAGTCGAAGGACCCCGGCTTCCGGGTCCAGCGCCTGAAGGAGAAGCTCGGAACGCGCTCCCTCCCCTCCTCGGAGGTCGAGTACTCGGGCGTGAGGGCGCGCCTCGTGGGCGAGGAGGGCCGCGGCGTGGCGACGATCATCCGGATGGTCAACCACACCCGCCTCGACTGCATGCTCGGCTCCTCCGCCGGAATGCGCTGGGGCACGGTGCAGGCCATCCACCACGCCCGCAACCGCGAGGCGTTCGGCAAGACGCTCGCCGAGCAGCCTGCGATGCAGAACGTGCTCGCCGATCTCGCCATCGAGTCCGAGGCGGCGACGGCAACGGCGTTCCGGATCGCGCGCTCCTACGACGAGGCCGACGCCGCGGCGCCGTTCCGGCGCTTCGCGACCGCCGTCATGAAGTACTGGATCTGCAAGCGCGCCCCGGGACACGCCAACGAGGCGCTCGAGGTCCACGGCGGCAACGGCTTCGTCGAGGAGTCCGGGCTTCCACGGCTCTACCGCGACTCCCCGCTCAACTCGATCTGGGAGGGCTCGGGCAACGTGGCGGCGCTCGACGTGCTGCGTGCCATGGCCAAGGAGCCGGAGGGTCTGCCGGCATTCCTCGCGGAGGTGAACGAGGCGCGTGGCTCGGACAAGCACCTCGACGCTCATCTCGACGCCATCGAGTGCTCGATCGGAGCATTGGGCGAGGGCGATCCACAGTGGGCCGCCCGCGGCCTGGTGGAGGACCTCGCGCTCGCGCTCCAGGCGAGCGTGCTCGTGCGCACCGCCCCGCCCGCGGTGGCCGACGCGTTCTGCGCCGGGCGCCTCAGCCAGGGCGGACGCGCATACGGCACCCTGCCCCAGGGCATCGACTCCGCGGCGATCCTCGAGCGCGCCCTGCCCGCGTGAACATCAACCAACCGGACTGGGACCAGCGCCGCGAGCACGACGGCTTCCGCGCGCTGCGGGCGAAGCTCGCCGACCGCGAGGACAGCGAGCACACCGGCCTCTCGCTGTGGGAGGTCGAGCCCGGCCAGAAGGCCTACCCCTACCACTGGCACGTCGGCGAGGAGGAGTGGATCGTGGTCACCGTCGGCGCGCCGACGCTCCGCACCCCCGAGGGCACGCGCACGTTGGCCGAGGGCGAGATCGTGTTCTTCCCGACCGGTGAGCAGGGCGCGCACCAGCTGATCAACGAGACCGAGGAGCCGATGCGCTTCCTGTCGTTCTCGAACCTCGTGGCGGCGGAGGCGTGCTTCTACCCCGACTCCGGGAAGGTGGGCTTGTTCGAGGACCGCCGCGGGGGCACGGTGCGCGAGATCTTCCGCACCGCCGACACCGTCGACTACTACGAGGGCGAGTGATGGAGACGCTCGACTACGCGGTCGAGAAGCGCATCGCGCGCATCACCCTCGACCGCCCGGAGCGCGGCAACGGCATCACCACGGCGATGCCGCGCGAGCTCGCGGAGGCCGTCGAACGGGCCGACCTCGACCCGGCCGTGCACGTGATCGCGCTCGCCGGCAACGGCACCGGCTTCTGCGGGGGCTATGACCTGGTCGAGTCGGCCGAGGGCATGGGGGCCGGCGCAGCCACCGACGGCACCGCGCTCGACCCCGCGGTGGTGGCCTCGAACCACAACCCGGACGGGACCTGGGACCCGCTCGTGGACCACGCGATGATGAGCCGCAACGTGCGCGGCTTCATGTCGCTCTTCCATGCGTCGAAGCCGGTGATCTGCAAGGTGCACGGCTTCTGCGTGGCCGGCGGTACCGACATGGCGCTGTGCTCGGACCTGCTCGTGATCGGCGCCGACGCGCGCATCGGCTATCCCCCGGCGCGGGTGTGGGGCGTGCCGACCACCTCGATGTGGATGGCGCGTCTCGGTCCCCAGCGCGCGAAGCGGCTGCTGTTCACGGGCGACTCGCTGACGGGCGCCGAGGCGCTCGACTGGGGCCTCGCGATCGAGGCGCCAGAGCCGGCCTATCTCGACGCGCGCTTCGAGGCGCTGCTCGGGCGGATCGCGCAGGTGCCCGTGAACCAGCTCCAGATGGCGAAGCTGCTCGTGAACCAGCAGCTCTACTCGCAGGGCCTTCACTCCACGCAGCTGCTCGGCACGCTGATGGACGGCATCGCGCGCCACACACCGGAGGGCTTCGACTTCCAGCGCCTGGCCGCGGAGAAGGGGTTCCGCGAGGCGGTGAAGCAGCGCGACGAGCCCTTCGGGGACTCCGCGTTCTGAACGGCCCGGTCGTCTAGAGCGGCGCGGTCTCGATTCCCTCGGCGGTGGCAGCGCGCAGCAGGGAGTCGTCGCCTGTGGCGAGCGTTTCGCCGGGGCGGCAACTGGCCAGGGCCACGCAGTCGGCCAGCGAGAGCGGGCTGCGCGTGCGGTGGTAGTGGCGGCTGCGCACCTCGCCCGCGGGCCAGCCGACCGCCTCGTCGACCGCTCGGAGCTCGACCCCCGCATCTACGACGGTCCGAAGCCCGAGCCTCGCCGCGGGAGTGCTGTGGCCCCTGCGCAGCAGAACGTCCACCGCCTCCGCGTACAAGGGTCGAGTCGGAGATTGTCACGGACAGCCCCGGATCGACCACGTGCCGTCCGGGCGCAGCGCGATCGCGACGTCACCGGGGCGGGGGCTTCCCACCACTGGTACCCCCACCGCGCGCGCGACGGTGCTGCGCTGGTCGGGGCCGGTGCGCACCGCGCCGCACGCCCGCAGCCGCTCGGCCCCGCCCGCAGCCGCGACCGCGTCCTCGAGCGCACGCGCGACGTCGTGGCGGCGAGCAAGGTCCGCGCGCTGGTCGTCGAGGTCGCCGAGGGTGAACGCGGCGGTGGCGCAGATGAGTGC
>JACCYP010000230.1 GCA_013696425.1 Thermoleophilaceae bacterium | reverse complement strand
GGCGAGCACTCCGGCCGCGGCCACGATCGAGGCCGCCACCGCCGCCTCGCGGCCACGCATCCGCGGCAGCCACAGCCACGCCGCGATCAGTGCCAGCAGCAGCAGCCCGCGGGCGCCCTGGCTGCCGAAGTCGCGCTCGGCGGCCGCCGCGGTGTAGAGGGCCACGAGCGCAACCAGCGCGCCCACACGCCCGGGACGCGCCAGCCACTCGCCGGGCCAGAACGCCATCGCAGCACACGCCACCCCGACGATGACCGGCAGCAGGGCCACCACCTGGCGCACCCACGGGTCGGGGCCGTCGTAGGGCCAGAGGGCGATCACGCTGCCGTTGATGCCGCGGTCGATGCCCGCGGCGAGGTCTCCCCACCCGCCCGGCAGGAGCAGCCGCGGCTCGATGCCCATCGCCACGGCTGACGCGATCAGCATGGCCGCGATCACGCCGAAGCGGGCGAACGCCGCCGCCGCGGGACCGAGGCGCCAGTGGCCCGAGAGCGCGAGCACGCCGGCGCCGAGGGTCACGATCAGCACGGTCACCCACAGGCGCGCGGCGGGCGGGTCGGTGAGCATCGCGATCCAGTGGCCCGCCGCGAAGGCGTACAGGCCGACGAAGGCCGCGAGCCGCAGCGCGAGCGTGAGGCCGGCGTCCTCCGTGACAGCCGCCGAGTGGTCGATCGTCCCCCGTATAGGGGGTCTGTCGACCTTTCGAGGCCGTAGGGCGGTCGCGCTCATGCCGCCATCCTTCGCGCGCTGCGCCCGAGCTCGTACCCGCTGCAGCCCGCGACGGTGAATCGGGCGGCGCGCCCGTCGAGCGTGCCCGGCACCACGAGGTAGCGCGCTGTGGTGGCCGCACGGTCGAGCGAGGCGGGGCGCCGGGCGCCGGCGTCGGCGGTCACCCAGAAGAGCGCCTTGCGGCGGCCACGCGGGAGCGACGGTGCGCGGGCGGTCGGGCCGATAACGGCGAGACGGGCGTGGAGCGCGGGCCAGGAACGCAGATCCTCATCGACCTCGTTCGCGCGCCGGTCGCCGGCGAGCAGGAGCGCGGCGCCACCGCTGCGGGCGAGGTGGAGCGCGAGCGAACCGGCCGCGCGCACGGCCATGTCGAGCGCGTCCTCGCGCCCGGATGCGCGGGCGTCGAGCACCACCAGCGGGCGGTCGTCCGACTCCGGCACCAGGCGACGTTCGATCATCTCCCCCGTGCGGGCAACGGCCGGCCAGTGGATGCGCGAGGCGGGCGCTCCCTCGGAATGCGGCTTCAGACCGTCGATCTCCGACTCGGCGGCGCCCGCGAGCCGCGCGGCCGACGCCGCGCCCGTGAACCGCCGCTCTCCCCCACCCGCCTCGAGCACCGGCTCGATCCGCGGGAGCACGAGCACCTCGTGGCCAGGCCCGGACCCGACCACCCGCTCGGCGAGGCCCAGCGGGTCACGCAGGATCAGCTCGGCCGGTTCGAGCGAGCGGTGGCCACGGCGCTCGAAGCGCACCTCCACCCGCACGCGCCGGGCGCGGCGGCCCATCATCGGGATCGGCGCGCGCAGCAGCGGCTCGCGCAGCTCACCCCCGGGCGCCGGCAGCAGGCCTGTCTTCGCGCGCAGACGCAGCGGGTAGGGCTGCTCCTCCTGGATCGTGCCCGGGCCTTCGTCGCGCTCCACCGACGCTCCCATCGAGGCCAGCACGACCCACAGCGGCGCCGCGACCCCGAGCACCGTGAGCGCGAGGCCGGGCACGAACAGCGACGGGGCGTCGACGCCTGCTGCGGTAAGGCAGAGCGATATGCCGAGGAGGGCGGCGAGGAAAGCTCGCGTCACAGCGCGGGCACGCTCTCGAGCGCCTCGCGCACCACCTGGGGGCGGTCGGCCGCCGATGCGTCGGGAGCCAGCAGCAGCCGGTGCTCGAGCACGGCGGGCGCGAGCATCTGCACGTCGTCGGGCAGCGCGTGGTCGCGCCCCTCGAGCGCGGCGAGCGCCTTGGCGGCCTTCAGCAGCATCAGCCCCGCCCTGGGCGAGGCGCCGAGGTCCACACGGTGGTCGGCGCGGGTGGCCTCGAGCAGCGCCACGACGTACTTGCGCAGGGCGTCGCTGGCGTGCACGGCGGCGGCCGCGCCCTGAGCTGCGAGCACCTCGCCGACATCGGTCACCTGCTCGAGGTCGAGCACACGGTCGCCGGTGGCGTGGTCGGCCAGCATCGAGGCCTCGTCCTCGGCGTTCGGATAGCCGAGTGACACGCGCACCATGAACCGGTCGAGCTGCGCCTCGGGGAGCGGATAGGTGCCCTCGTACTCGAGCGGGTTCTGGGTCGCGAGCACCACGAAGGGCCGCGCCAGCTCGTGGGTGTGGACGTCCACCGTCACGCTGCGCTCCTGCATGCACTCGAGCAGGCCCGACTGGGTCTTCGGCGACGCACGGTTGATCTCGTCGACGAGCACCACGTTGGCGAACACCGGCCCGGGCCGGAACTCGAACCGGCCCTCGCGCTGGTTGAAGACGTTGGTTCCCACGACGTCGGCGGGCAGCAGGTCAGCGGTGCATTGGATCCGCGCGAACTCGCCCTCGATCGAGCGCGTGAGCGCGCGGGCCAGAGCCGTCTTGCCGACGCCCGGGTTGTCCTCGATCAACACGTGCCCATCGGCCAGCAGGGCGACGATGGTGCAGCGGAGCGTCTCGTCGTCGACCTTCACCGCGCGGCGGACGTTCTCGGCCACACGCGCGCCGAGCGCCTGTACCGCGGCGGGGTCAAGCTCGGGGAGCGTCGACACCGTTTCAGTGTACGAGCGGCGGGCTCGGCCGCGAACGAGTTGGCGCGGCCCGGCGGGTCAGGCCTGAGTCGGCTCTTCGAAGCGGGTCAGCTCGCGCAGGGCCGCTTCGGGGTCCGGCGCTCGCATCACCGTCTCGCCCACCAGGAAGGCGTCCACGCCCACGCGCTCGAGCTCCTCGATCTGGTCGCGCGTGGTGATGCCCGACTCGGACACCACCGTCTTTCCGGCGGGCACGTCGGCGAGGAGGTCGTAGGTGATCTTCAAATCGAGCGAGAAGTCCACGAGGTTGCGGTTGTTGATGCCGAGGACGTCGGCGTCGAGGCCGAGTGCCACCTCGAGTTCCTCCTCGTCGTGGACCTCGACGAGCGCGTCGAGATCGAGCGCACGCGCCTCGGAGAAGAGCTGCGCCGCATCGTCGTGGTGGCAGGAACCGATC
>JACCYP010000220.1 GCA_013696425.1 Thermoleophilaceae bacterium | reverse complement strand
GAGCTCGCCGCCGGCGCCGCTCTCCGTCTGGAGCACATCCTGCTGCGGAGCCTCGTCGTCCCTGCCGCCACTCGCGACGATCACCACCGCCACCACCGCGGCCAGGCTGCCGGCGGCAACCGGGCCGAGCACGTTCAGGTTCAGGCGGCGGCGCGGCCTGCGCGCGATCTCCTTCGAGGCGCGCTCGTCCATCTTCGACGCCCACTCCTCGGAGGGCTCTTCGCGCAGGGCGCGCAGCTCGCGCTCGAGATCGTCGTGTTCGTCGTTCATCACGCCAGATGCTCCTTCAGGCGGCCGAGGCTGCGGTGCAGCCGCGTGCCGACGTTCGACTCGGACATGCCCACCACGGCGGCGATCTCGCCGTTCGCGAGCCCGGCATGGAACTTCAGCACCACCAGCTCCCGGTCCGCCTGGGGAAGGCGTGCGAGGGCTTCGCGCAGGGTCTCACGCCGAGCGAGGTCCTCGCCGTTGTCCCCAGCGCCGGCGTCGGAGATCCGCTCCGGCTCGGCGTCGAGCACCTCGCCGCGACTGCGGCGGCGCAGCTCGTCGAGGGCGGCGTTGCGGGCGATGCCGAACAGCCACGAGCGCGGGTCGCCGCGCTTCGCGTCGAAGCGCCCGCGGCTCCGGAACGCCCGCTCGAAGGCGAGCGCCGTCACGTCCTCGGCGCCGGCGCGGTCGTGCAGCATGCCCGCCACGTAGGCGAACACGTCATCGCGGCTCGAGCGGTAGAGGCGCTCGAGATCGCCGGAATCGAGGCCGGGCATCGCGGCGATCCTAGATCCGCGCGGCAGCGGCATGGCGAGAGCGCCCATGCCCCATCTACGGTGGCCTGGGCCGATCCATCACGCCTGATGCGTCGCGGTTAGCTTTCCAGAGGGTGGAAGCCGGTCAACTCATGCTCGTCGCGGGGGCTCTTCTCGCCGTCGCGCTGCTCGCGTCGCTCGTCGCGGGTCGCCTGCGCGTGCCCGGGCTGCTGCTGTTCCTCGGCGTCGGGATGCTGCTCGGGTCCGACGGCTTGGATGCGATCCACTTCGACGACTACGACCTCGCGCGCAAGATCGGGATCGTGGCGCTGGCCCTGATCCTGTTCGAGGGCGGCCTCACAGCGGGCTGGGACGAGATCCGTCCCGTGTTCTGGCCGTCGGTGAGCCTCGCCACCGTCGGCACCCTCGCGAGCGCGGTGATCACGGGCCTCGCCGCGTCGTACCTGTTCGACCTCTCGACGCTCGAGGGGATGCTGATCGGCTCGATCGTCGCCTCGACCGACGGTGCGGCGATCTTCGCGTTGCTGCGCGTATCGACCCTGCGGCGCAAGCTTGCCCGCACGCTCGAGGGCGAGGCGGGCATGAACGACCCGGTGGCGGTGCTGCTGGTGCTCGGCTTCATCGAATGGATCAAGGACCCCGCCTACGGCGTCGCCGACATGGCTGGGCTCGCCGTGCTCGAGCTGGGCGTCGGGAGCGCGGTGGGCGTTGCGGTCGGGTGGCTCGCCGTGCAGGGCCTCAACCGCACCCGGCTCGCGTCGGCGGGGCTCTACCCCGTTGCCTCGATCGCTGCGGCCGGGTTGTCCTTCGGGCTCGCCGACATCGCCCACGGCTCTGGCTTCCTCGCCGTCTACCTCACAGGCCTCGTCATGGGCACCTCGCTCACCCAGGCCAAGCGCACGGTCGTGACCTTCCACGAGGGCCTCGCCTGGGTGGCCCAGGTGGGCATGTTCCTCGCGCTCGGCCTGCTGGTGTTCCCGAGCCAGCTGCCCGAGGTGGCGCTCAAGGGGACGGTGCTCGCCATCGTGCTGACAGTGGTCGCCCGCTCGGCCTCGACCGCGCTCGCGACGCTGCCATTCCGCTACGAGGCACGAGAACGGATCACACTTTCCTGGGCCGGGCTGCGCGGCGCGATCCCGGTCGTGCTGGCGACCTTCCCGATCACCGAGGGAGTACCGGGCAGCCTCGACTTCTTCAACATCGTGTTCTTCGCCGTCCTGATCTCAACAGTGCTTCAGGGAACGACGTTCGAGCCGCTTGCCAAGCGCCTCGGGATGACGACGAACGAGGCCGCCCTCCCGCGGCCGCTCGCCGAGGCGGGCACGATCAGACGGCTCGGCGCTGAGGTCGTCGAGTTCCCGGTGGGCCCCGACGACGCCATCGCGGGCCGGATGATCCGCGAGCTCGGCCTGCCGCGCGAGGCCCTGCTCAACGTGATCGTGCGCGGCGAGCAGGCGATCCCGCCGCGCGGATCCACTCGCGTGGAGGCCGGCGACCGCCTCCACATCCTCGTGCGCCAGGAGGTGGCGATCGAGTTCCGCGACCTGCTCGAGCGCTGGCGCAACGGCCCGATCGGCCGCCCGGCCCGGAAGCCCGTGAAGGCCCGCAGCTCCCAGGCGATCGCGACCAGCCGCCCGTGGCGCGAGCCCGACGGCGACCCTGCCCACCCGGGCCGGATCGGCGGCGAGGACGTGGTCGAGCAGTTGCGCACCCGCCGCGACGGGGTGCCCGGTGCGCTCGTGGTGCTCGAGGACGGCCGCTTCGCGATCTCGGGACCCGTGCTCATGATCGGCTCCTCGCAGGCGCTCCAGCGCAACGTCCGCCGCCGCATACCGAGCGCGCGGGGCGACGGTGAGCGCGCGTGGTGGGCCGAGGTCGTGGCCGCCCTGGTGGGCGAGGAGCTGCGGCCCTAGGCGCCGGACCCGGTGTCGAGCCCGAAGCCGCCGACTGCCATGACCCCCAGGGTCTAGACCGACGCCGGCGGGCGCCGGTTCGCCCACGGGCGCTCGGCCTCGACCTGCGCGCCGAGCGAGAGCAGCGTCTCCTCGCCATCCGTGCGGCCGATCATCTGCACCGCGAGCGGAAGACCTGTGTGGGTGAAGCCGGCGGGCACCGACGCGGCGGGCTGACCCGTCACGTTCCAGACCGGGCAGTACGCGGCCACGTCCGCGATCTCACCGTTCATGGTCCATAGCGCGCCATGACCCTCGTACTTGCCGACCTCGGTGGCCGGCTTCGAGGTCACCGGCGTGAGCACGACGTCGAAGTCGTCCCAGAGCCGGCCGACGCGCGCCGTGAGCGCGGGCGCATCGGCCATCGCGCGCTGTAGGAGCGATTCCGGCAGCAACCGCCCGATCCGCGCGACCGCGCGCGTACGGCGCTCCAGCCGCTCGGGATGGGGGAGCGCGTCGACGTCGTCGCGCACGCCCTTCAGGTAGCGGAGGGTGGAGTTGAGGGCGATCGGGCCATAGTCGGGATCACGCTGCTCGACCTCGTGGCCGAGCGAGCTGAGCAGCTCGGCGAAGTCGGCGAGCGCCTTCTCGACCGCCGGATCGAGCGGCGCCACGACCGTGGCAGGCAGCTTCGACGACCACGCGATCCGCAGCTTGCCCGGCCGGCGCGCCGCAGCATCGGCGTAACGCGTGCCGGACGCCGCCGCCACGTCGAGGAAGAGCCCGGCGTCGGTAACGCTGCGCGTGAGCCCGCCGAACACGCTCATCCCGTTCCAGTGCGGGTCGATCTCCATCGGCACCCGGCCGCGCTGGGGCTTCAGCCCGTACAGGCCGTTCAGCGACGCGGGGATGCGGATCGAGCCGAGCCCGTCCGAGGCCGTGGCGGCGGCACACAGGCCCGCCGCCACCGCGGCGCCGGAGCCTCCGCTCGAGCCGCCGGAGGTGCGGCCGGTGTCCCACGGGTTCGCCGTGCGCCCGAAGGTGGCCGTCTCGGTGAAGCCCCAGATGCACAGCTCGGGCGTACGCGTGCGGCCGAGGATCACGGCGCCGGCGCCGCGCAGCCGCGCCACGAGCGGGCCGTCGGCGTGTGCCGGGCCACCGGCCGCGGAAGTGCCGTTGGCGGTCACCTCGCCGGCGACGTCCATGTTGTCCTTGACCGCGACCGGCACGCCGAGCAGCGGCCGCTC
>JACCYP010000213.1 GCA_013696425.1 Thermoleophilaceae bacterium | reverse complement strand
ACCCAGCCCCAGCAGCCGCCGCCCGAGGGCCAGGCACCCCCCGGCTCCGAGCCGGCGGTACCGGCGCTCCCCTAGCGTCCTGCCCAGAGGACCCCAGGGGTACCCAAAGCAGGACACTGCGGCAAGGGGCAGCCGCTAGGCAGCGAGCTGGGCGCTGTAGCGAGCACCCAGGGCCTGCACGAAGCGGTTCACGATGAAATCCACCTCGGCATCGCCGATCACCAGCGGCGGAGCGATCCGGATCGTGTGACCGTGGGTGTCCTTCGCCAGCAGTCCGAGGCGCAGCAGGCGCTCGGAGAGCTCGCGACCGGTGGGGCCGCGGCCATCGAGGTCGATGCCGAGCCACAGGCCGCGGGCCCGGATGGCCGCGACGCCTGGCAGGCGGGCGCCCTCGAGCGAGCGCGCGAGCCGCTCGCCGTAGTAAGAACTGCGGTGCTGGAACTCGCCGGTGGATAGGAGCCCGAGCACCGAGCGCCCGA
This sequence comes from Thermoleophilaceae bacterium, assembly GCA_013696425.1. Taxonomy (GTDB): domain Bacteria; phylum Actinomycetota; class Thermoleophilia; order Solirubrobacterales; family Thermoleophilaceae; genus JACCYP01. The sequence goes on along the minus strand of JACCYP010000213.1, from coordinate 13,243 downwards.
CCGCACACGCAAGTGGGTTGCCCCCGAAGGTGCTGCCGTGCTCACCCGGGTGGAACACGCCGAGCACGTTCTCGTCGGCGGCCACCGCGGAGAGCGGGAGGATGCCGCCGCCGAGCGCCTTGCCGAGCACGTAGATGTCGGGCACCACGCCCTCGTGGTCGCACGCAAACGTGCGCCCGGTGCGGGCGAGCCCGGACTGGATCTCGTCGGCGATCATCAGCACGCCGCGCTCGCTGCACAGGCGCCGCACGCCGGCGAGGTAGCCCTCCGGGGGGATGATCACGCCGGCCTCGCCCTGGATCGGCTCGAGGAGGAAGGCCACCACGTCGGGGTCCTCGAGGGCGCGGGCGAGCGCCTGCGCATCTCCGAAGGGGACGCTCTCGAAGCCCGGCGTGAACGGGCCGAAGCCCTCGCGGGCGCCGTGGTCGTCGGAGAAGGACACGATGGTGGTCGTGCGGCCGTGGAAGTTGCCGTCGCACACCACGATCTTGGCCCGTCCGGGCGCCACGCCCTTGCGGTCGTAACCCCATTTCCGTGCGGTCTTGATGGCGGTCTCGACCGCCTCCGCGCCGGTATTCATCGGCAGTACCAGATCCTTGCCGCAGAGCTCCGCGAGCTCGCGCGCGAACGGCTCGAGCTCGGCGTTGCCGAAGGCACGACTGGTGAGCGTGAGCCGGTCCAGCTGGTTCTGCGCCGCGGCGACCAGCACCGGATGGCGGTGGCCGAAGTTGAGCGCGGAGTAGCCCGCAAGCCCATCGAGATAGCGGTTGCCATCGGTGTCGGTCACCCATGCGCCCTCGCCCGAGGCGATCGTCACCGGCAGCGGCGAGTAGTTGCGCGCGACCGGGCCTACGCCGAGCGCCTCGCGCGGCACGTCGAGAGCGAGCGTGAGACAGCGCGGGCCGCCGCCGGCCTTCAAAAATTCGGACACGTCGACAACAACGGGCTCGAAGCCGAGCGCCTCGAGCTCGGCGCGCAGGCGCGGCGGGCAGGCGGGCATCACGACCGTGCGCCCGACCACGACGGAGTTCGCGCAGAAGAGCTCGGCCTCGGCCGGGTCGAGGACGATGGGGTGCGGGATGTGCTCCGCGAGCCGCGCCCAGCCCTCCTCACCGAACGCCGGCGGGTAGACGATCGCGTGCTCGTCGTCGAGCGGGCAGAAGGCGAGGTCGACGTGGTACCAGGGGTTCTGGAGCTCGACGGCGAGCACATCGGCGCCGGTGGCCTCGGCGAGCTCGCCGTAGGCCTCCGCGCTCGAGCGCGTCTGGTGCCCGGCCACGAGCCGCCCGGCGAACGGCAGCGCGTCGCCCGCGCCCTCCTGGGGCAGCCCGCCCGGAAGCGCGTCGACGTTGAAGCCGTGCTCGGTCATCCAGTGGTCGAAGAAGGTCCGCTCGCCCACGCGCTCCACGTTGCGCATCACGGCCGGAACGAAGGTGTGCCCGGCGACAATGCCGGCATTCGCGGCGAAGACCATGTCCGGCCAGCCCTCCTGCGGCTCGATCTCCTCCACGTGCGCGCCCGCGCGCTCGAGGGTCCTGCGCAGCTCGTGCCACTGCGTCTGTGCGCGCTCGCGGTCGACCGGGATCTCGGCGGTCATCCACGGATTGATCTCGTAGAGGACGTCGAAGTGCCGCGGCGGGCACATGAGGTAGGACCTGCCCCAGGTTTCCATCCATACAGCGTGGCAGCGCGCTATCGTCCTGAACAGCCGTGGAAGCTGCTTCTTTGAACAAGAATCGATCGCTGGACGACGCTGACCGTAAGATTCTTGCTCTACTCGCCGACCATGGCCGCATGTCGTTCGCGGCGATCGGGAAGCGGATCTCGCTCTCCGCCCCGGCCGTGAAGCGCCGCGTCGACCGGCTCGAGGCCGACGGCGTGATCGCCGGCTACCAGGCGAGGGTCGACACCGGGCAGGGAACCGAGGCGTTCCTCGACGTCTTCTGCGAGGGCGATACCTCGCTGCCGACGCTGCGGGCAGCTTTGACGAAACACCCGGAGGTCCTGGGGGCCTACACGGTGGCCGGCGACGCCGAGGCCATCCTCCACGTGCGCTGCGCGGGCATGCGCGAGCTCGAGATCGTGATCGAGCGCCTGCACGCCGAGCCGAACATCGTCCGCACGCGCACGCAGGTGGTGCTCACGAAGCTGGTCGAACGCTAGGCGGTTACGGCGCGAGCGCCTTCGTCAGCGCGCTCTCGTACTGCTTCTGATCCTGGGGCCCGATCGCGAGCTCGCCGTCCTCGGTATCGAGGGTCATGGGGACCACCTGATCGCCGCCCGGACCCTTCGCCGTGCACTCGAACTTCGCGCCCTCGCCGCCTTCGACCTCATCCGGACACTCGAAGCTGCCACCGGCAGGCTTGAGCTCCTTCGTGATCTCGGCCTCGCCCTGGGTGATGTCGGTGGTCTCGGTGCCGCAGGCCGCGAGGCCGAGGGCGATCAGCAGGGCTGTGATGGTGGCCAGGGCGCGCATGTGCGCCTCAGCCTACGCGGCTAGTGAAAGCGGAGGGGGTGGGATTCGAACCCACGGTGCCGCTTACGCGGCACGCCAGCTTTCAAGGCTGGTGCATTCAACCGGACTCTGCCACCCCTCCAGCGGCCGCCCGAGTCTAGGCCCGGACGGCCGCGAGGGATGCCTTGACTACTCCCCGAGCGACTTCTCGAGTGCGGTCTGGAACTGCTTCTGATCCTTGCCGTCGACCGTCAGATCGTCACCCTGCTTCTTGATGGTCAGGGTCGTCTTCTGGTCGCCACCCGGGCCCTTGAAGGTGCACTCGAAGTCGGTGCCGGCACCGCCATCGACCTCCTTGGGGCAGTCGAGCGTCACTCCGGTCGCCTTCAGTGAGGTGTTGAGCTCTTCCACGGGCTTGCTGACGTCGGTCTTCTCGCCGCCGCAGGCCGCGAGGCCGAGCGCGAGAGCGAGCGCAGCAGCCATGCCGCTCGCGCGCAGCTTCTTGTGATCCGTCAAGTGAGTCCTCCAGCTTGGGGTCGGTAGACCGCGCAGCCTAACCGGGTGCGCTGACGGTGGTCGGCGCGCCATACGCGTGAAGCGCCTCTGGAATGCGCACCGAGCCGTCCTCCTGCTGCCCGTTCTCAACGAGCGCGATGATCGTCCGCCCCACCGCCACCGCCGTGCCGTTGAGCGTGTGCATCTCGGCGGGCTTGCCGCCCTCCGGCCGGTAGCGCGCCCCGAGCCGCCGCGCCTGGTAGGCGGTGGTGTTCGAGCACGAGGTGAGCTCGCGGTAGCGGCCCTGGCCCGGTAGCCACGCCTCCACGTCGTACTTCTTCGCGGCCGAGTTGCCGAGGTCGCCCACGGCGATGTTCACCACCCGGTAGGGGAGCTCGAGCGCGGCCATGATCTCCTCCTCGACGGCGAGGATCCGCTCGTGCTCCTCCCCGGAGGTGGCGGGATCGACGAACGAGAACATCTCGACCTTGTCGAACTGGTGCACGCGGAAGATGCCGCGCGTGTCCTTGCCCGCCGCGCCGGCCTCGCGCCGGAAGCAGGAGGAGAAACCGGCGTAGCGCAGCGGAAGGTCGCCGGCGTCGACGATCTCGTCCGCGTGGAGCGATGCGAGCGCCACCTCTGAGGTGCCGGCGAGGAACAGCTCGTCCTCGGGCAGGGCGTAGATCTGCTGCTCGGTGTCCGGGAGGAAGCCCGTGCCATAGAGCGCCTCCTCGCGTACGAGCACCGGCGGGATCACCGGCATGAAGCCCTTGGCCTCGAGCAGCTCCAGCGCCCAGCGCACGAGCGCGAACTCGAGCATCACCACCGGTCCTTTGAGGACTGCGAAACGCGCGCCGGAGAGCTTCGCGCCGGCCTCCATATCCACCCAGCCGCCGAGCAGCTCGAGATGGTCCTTGCCCTCGGCCCCGGCCTCGCCGACCTCCCGCACCACCTCCTCCTCCTCGGGCGCGGTCGGGTCGGGCAGGTTCGGCACCGCGCGCAGCACGGCGTCGAGCTCGTTCTCGACTTCGGCCAGCTCGGCCGAGCGCTCCTTCGCCTCGGCCGCGACCGCCTTCATCTCCTCGATCACCCCGGAGGCGTCCTCGCCGGAGCGCTTGGCCGCCCCGATCGCGTCATTCGCCTTGTTCTGGCGCCCGCGCAGCTCCTCGACCTGCGGCAGCAGCTCCCGGCGGCGGGCATCGAGCGCGAGGATCCCCTCGAGGTCGACGCCGCGGCGGGCGAGCGCGGCGCGGGCCGCGTCCGGGTTCCGGCGCAGCTCCTTCAGGTCGATCAAGGCGGGGGGCTAGGGACCCTGGTTGCCGGTGCTGAACCCGTCGCTGCCCGACTCGTCGGTCGACTCCGGCTTGCGGCCCGCGTATTCCTCGACGAAGTCCGCGACGAGCTCGGCGTCGTCGCCCACCACGATGTTGGCGGGCATGATCGCGCCGGAGAACCCGCCGTTGCGGATGGCGTAGAGCACCGACTGCTTGTCCTCCTTGCGCACGTTGAAGTTCGGCCCGTTCGTGCGCTCCTGGTACTTGAGCGGGGTCTTGTCCGGGTTCGAGCCAAACGAGTTCGCGGCCTCGAACGAGTGGCAGCCGCTGCAGCGCTCGTTGAAGAGCTCGGCGCCGGCGCGCAGGTCCTTTTCCTCCTTCGGAACCTCGATCTCGCTGCCGCAACCGGCGAGCGCGATGAGGGAGACGGTGGCGAGGCCCGTTGCGATGCGGAGGGGGCGGGTCAAGAGCGGGGGCATGTTATCTGTCGAGGGGTGCTCAGACTCATCCCAGCACTTGCGCTCACCCTCGCGATCGCCGGATGCGGCGGCGGCGGCGACAAGCCGAAGCGGACCGCCACCGTCCAGCCGGGCAAGGTCGTGAACGTGATCGCCGGGGAGTACTTCTACGACCCCGGCGCGCTGGTGGTCACCGGCGGGGGCAAGTTCGCCTTCGAGATGAAGAACGAGGGCTCGCTCGCGCACGACCTGAAGGTCCGCAGGGGAGACGAGGAGATCGGCGGGATCAAGCCGTTCCAGGGCAAGGGCCGCAGCGAGGGCACCACGCTCGCCCTCTCACCGGGCGAGTACGAGTTCTACTGCTCGGTCGGCGACCACGAGGCGCTCGGCATGAAAGGAACGTTGCGCGTCGAGTAACGGGTAGGAACCCGGGACGCCGCGGGGAATCAGAGTCCCGCCCCGGCGACGGCCATTGGCAGCCTTCTTAGCTCGGCTGTCTCCATCGGCGGCGATAGGAGCTGTCGTCGGGGCTGAAACTTCTCTCGCGACGTTTGCGGGTTTTCGATCCAGTGAAAGACTCTTGACATGCGCTCCATGTGGAAGGGGACGATCTCCTTCGGCCTCGTGAACATCCCGATCGCGCTCGGCGTTGCGACCCAGCGCAGCGATCCCAAGTTCCGCACGCTCGACGAGAAGACCCTCCAGCCCATCCGCCAGCAGCTCTTCTCGCCCGCGCGCGGGGATGAAGGCGAGACGATCTCCCGCGACGAGACCGTGAAGGGCTACGAGGTCTCCAAGGACACCTTCGTAGTGGTGAGCGACGAGGAGCTCGAGTCGGTGGCCGTCGAGCGGCGCCGCACGATCGACATCGTCGCCTTCGTCGACCAGTCCGAGGTCGACCCCGTCTACTTCGACCGCTCCTACTACGTCGCGCCGCAGGAGAACGCCGAGAAGCCCTATGCGCTCCTGCTCGAGGCGATGAAGGCCACCGGCAAGGCCGCGCTCGGAAAGATCGTGCTCTCGAGCCGCGAGCACCTCGCGCTGCTGCGCCCCGCCGGCGACGCGCTGGTGATCGAACTCCTCTTCTACCCCGAGGACGTGCGCGAGAAGGACGAGATCGAGGAGACCGTCGAGGGCGTGAAGGTCACGAAGGCCGAGCTCGACATGGCCGAGGAGCTCGTCGATTCGCTGACGCAGTCCTTCGAGCCCGAGCAGTTCTCCAACGAGCACAAGGACGAGCTGATGGCGCTGATCGAGAAGAAGGTTGCGGGCGAGGAGATCACGATCGCCGAGGAGGCCGACGAGCCCGCCCCGGTGCCTGACCTGATGGCCGCGCTCAAGGCGAGCCTCGATCAGAAGAAGCCGGAGGAGACCTCGAGTGCTGGTCGCGGTGAAGCCGCTAGCAGTAAGACCGAGACGGTCAAGAAGGCGGCCGCGAAGAAGAAGGAGCCCGCCAAGAAGCCTGCGGCCAAGAAGAAGGAGCCCGCCGCGAAGCGCACCAAGGCGAAGGCCTAGCCGGACCTGCGGTATACCCGTCCGCGATGACCGACGTCGCGGGCTTCCGGGAAGCGATCGGGCACTTCGCCACGGGCCTGGCGATCGTCACGGCCCCGGGTCCCGCCGGTGCCACGACCAACGCGGTCACCTCGCTGTCGCTCGATCCGCTGCTCGTGCTCGCGTGCCTCGACCGCGGCTCGCGCACCCTCGACGCAATCCGCGCGAGCGGGCGCGCGGGTATCTCCGTGCTCGCGGCCGAGCAGGAGGACGTGGCCCGGGGGTTCGCGTCGAAGGCCTCGCACGCGGAGAAGTTCGCGACGGTCTCGCACCGCGACGATCACGGCGTGCCGCTGATCGACGGCGCGATCGCGTGGCTCGCCGGTCCGGTCCACCAGCTGATGCCCGGCGGCGACCACGAGATCGTGGTGATCGCGGTCGAGGCCTACGGCGCGCCCGGCGGGGAGCCACTGCTGTTCCACCGCGGCGCCTACGGCGCCCTACCCGCTGACAGCGGCGCGTAGCGACAGCGTCACGATCAGCAGCGTCCCGACGGTCATCGTGCCCATCTCGCGGATCACGATCTTCCTCGCGAGCATCACCTGCTCGGAGCGCGGCAGCGACTCGGGATCATCGATCCCCTCCATCTCCTTCTGCACCGATCCGTAGCGCAGCGCCTCGGCGAAGAGGGAGATGAACAGCGGCGCGATCCCGTAGATGTAGTGCAGCGAATCGGGCGGGTCGCGGCCGTCGATCACGAGCACCAGGCCGATGAGCGCCTGGACCACGACGGTGGCCTGCGCAGCACGCAGCAGGTACCAGAACCACACCGAGGTCTTCTTGCGCGCCCAGGCCACGCCGCCCCATCCGGCGGCCAGCGCGTTGGTCGCCAGGACCAGGATCCCGACGGTCACATGAATCGCGCCCATTGGCACTATGTAGCAAGGTGTCACTAGCGGAGGTATAAGTCCGCCCTGATGCTGAAGAGCTATCTGCCCGCGCTCGTCTTCGTTGGACTCGGGACGGCCCTAGCCGTCGCCTTCGTCTCGCTGAACTCGGTGCTCGGGCCGAACAAGGCCCAGGGCAACCTCAGCCGCGCGAAGGGCGATCCCTACGAATGCGGCCTGCCGAGCGAGGTGAAGGGGAACTTCCGCTTCGGCATCTCCTTCTACCTGATCGCGATGCTCTTCATCCTCTTCGACATCGAGGTCATCTTCCTCTACCCGGTGGCCGTCCAGCTCGAGGCCTTCGGCGCCTTCGCGCTGGTGGAGACGATCGTGTTCGTGGCGCTGCTGTTCGTCGCCTTCGCCTTCGTGTGGCGCAGAGGAGCGCTCGATTGGAAGTAACCCGCTCGGGCGCGAACAACGGGAAGGACCCCTCAAAGCTCACCGGGCAGCAGCGGCTGCGCGAGATGACCGATGCCGACCTCGAGGCCTTCGTCGAGTCGCGGCTCGGCCTCACCACCTTCGAGCAGATGCAGAACTGGGCGCGCAAGAACGCGATGTTCCCGCTCGGGTTCGGCCTCGCCTGCTGCGCGATCGAGATGATCACGGTGGTCGGCTCGCCGCGCAACGACATCGCGCGCTTCGGCGCCGAGGCCATCCGCGCCACGCCGCGCCAGGCCGACTTCATGATGGTCTCCGGCCGGCTCTCGATCAAGATGGCCCCGATCATCCGCCGCATCTACGACCAGATGCTCGAGCCGAAGTGGGTGATCTCGATGGGCGCCTGCGCGTCGAGCGGCGGCATGTTCAACAACTACGCGCTCGTGCACGGCGTCGACAAGATCCTGCCCGTCGACGTCTACGTGCCCGGCTGCCCGCCGCGCCCCGAAGCACTGCTGCACGGCTTCAACAAGCTGCAGAAGATGATCGCGGCCGACCCCGACCTCGGCTGGCGCCAGCAGTACCGCGCGGAGGGCACCGAGGAACTTGCCTGATTCCACCGGCCTCGAGCTGATCGCGCAGGACGTGCGCGAGAAGGTCGGCGAGGCATCGATAACGGGCACCCATTACCACCACGAGCAGGCCACGCTCGAGGTCGAACCCGGCGCCGTGCACAACGTGCTGAGCGCCCTGAAGCCTGACTGGGAGTGGCTCGCGAGCCTCCACGGCTGCGACTACCTCCCCGAGGAGCCGCGCCTCGGCGTGCACTACCAGCTGTTGACGCGAGTGCGCCTCGATCGCCTGAACGTGAAGACGCGGATCGGCGCCGAGGAGCCGAAGCTCCCGACCGTGACCGACCTCTACCCCACGGCCGAGTTCCACGAGCGCGAGGTCTACGACATGTTCGGCGTGGTCTTCGACGGCCACCCGGATATGCGCCGGATCCTGATGCCCGAGGACTACACCGGCTTCCCGCAGCGCCGCGACTTCCCGATGGGCGGCGAAGAGGTTCTGTTCACCTTCAACGAGCACGAGCTCCCACGCTGGTACGACAAGTGACGCCCGGCGATCCACTGGCGGTCCCCTACCGCGAGCGCGAGGCCTCCCCGGACCTGAACCGGCTCGACACGCCCGTCGCCGGCACCGAGGTCGAGGGTGACGAGTTCTTCACGATCAACATGGGCCCGCATCACCCCGCGACGCACGGCGTGCTGCGCCTGCTCGTGACGCTCGAGGGGGAGATGGTGCGCGACGTGAAGCCGATCGTCGGCTACGTGCACACCGGCATCGAGAAGTCCTGCGAGGACCAGGCCTACTGGAAGGTGATCCCGTTCGTCGAGCGGATGGACTACCTCGCCTACTACTTCAACATGATGGCCTACTGCATGACCGTCGAGAAGCTGCTCGACGAGCCCGTGCCGCCGAAGGCCCAGTACCTGCGCGTGGCACATCTGGAGCTCAACCGGATCGCCTCGCACCTGTTCTGGCTGGCCACCGCCGCGCTCGACGTGGGTGCCGTGACCTTCCTCTGGTGGGGCTGCCGCGACCGCGACTACGTGCTGGACCTGTTCGAGATGAGCAGCGGCCAGCGCCTGCACACGCGCTACTTCCAGGTCGGCGGCGTGGCCGAGGACATCCCGCCGGGCTGGGTCGAGAAGGCGCGCGAGTTCATCGAGTACTTCCCCGGCCGCCTCGACCAGTACGAGGCGCTGCTCGACCGCAACGAGATCTTCGTCCAGCGCATGCGCGGCACCGGCGTCGTGCCCGTGGAGCGTCTGCAGGAGCTCGGGGTGACGGGCCCGCTGCTGCGCGCCGCCGGCGATCCGTGGGACCTGCGCAAGGCGATGCCCTACTCCTCCTACGACCACTTCGACTTCAAGATCCCGGTTGGCACCGTCGGCGACAACTACGACCGCTACCGCGTCCGGATCCAGGAGATGCGCGAGTCGCTGAAGATCGTCGAGCAGTGCCTCGACGGCATGCCCGAGGGGCCGTGGATCACCGACAACCGCAAGGTGGCGCTGCCGCCGCGCGACGAGCTCGCCACCTCGATGGAGGCGCTCATCCACCACTTCAAGCTCGTGACCGAGGGCTTCCGCGTGCCGCCGGGCGAGGCGTATGTGCCGATCGAGTCGCCGCGCGGCGAGCTCGGCTGCTTCGTGGTCTCAGACGGCTCCTCGAAGCCCGCGCGCGTGCACGTGCGCGACCCATCGTTCGTGAACCTGCAGGCATTCCCGGACATGGCGCGCGACGGCCTGGTGGCCGACCTGATCGCGTCCGTGGCGATGCTCGACCCGATCCTCGGCGGTATCGACCGATGACCCAGGGAGACGAGGGCGCGATCCGCGCTGCGGAGACGCCTGCCGGCTGGGACCGCGCGGTGGATCTCGACGCCGACCCGGCGACGATCCCCGATCCCGCCGAGCTCGAGGTGCCCGCGGAGCTGCGGGCCGAGATCGAGCGGCGGATGGCGCTCTATCCCGATCGCCATTCGGCGGCAATCCCGGCGCTCACCGCCGCCCAGAAGCTGCACGGCTGGTGCTCGCCCGAGGCGATCGCGCAGGTGGCGTGCGTGATGCGGGTGACCCCCGCGTACCTGTCCTCGGTCGTGACCTTCTACGACATGCTGAGCGACCAGCCGGTGGGGCGGAACTCCGTCTATGTGTGCACGAGCGTGGCGTGCCACGTGAAGGACGCCAAGCGCGTGTACGACGCGATCGAACGCGCCGGCGCCGGTCTCAGCGACACCGTGATTCGCGAGTTCGAATGCCTCGGCGCCTGTGACATGGCGCCGATGGCGTCGGTGAACGGCCGTTTCGTGGGGCCCCTGACCGAGGAGGACGCCCCCGCGATCGTCGACGCGATCGCGAAAGGCGAGGAAGTGCTCCCCGGCCGCGGGCTCGGCGACGGAGGGCGAGGCTGATGCTCACCGAGAAGCGCGTACTGCTCGAGAACATCGACGAGCCCGGTCTGAACACGATCGACGTGTACGAGCGCCACGGCGGCTACAAGTCGCTGCGCAAGGCCCTGTTCGACACCGATTCACACGCGCTGATCGAGATGCTCGAGGCCTGCGGGCTGCGCGGCCGCGGCGGCGCCGGCTTCTCGATGGGCAAGAAGGTCTCTTTCATCCCCAAGGGCAGCCAGGACAAGTACCTGTGCTGCAACGCCGACGAGTCCGAGCCCGGGACGTTCAAGGACCGGCTGCTGATGCAGAAGAACCCGCACCGGCTGATCGAGGGCTGTCTTATCGCATCGATCGCGGCGGGCGCCACGCACGCGTTCATATTCATCCGCGGCGAGTACGAGCTGCAGGCCGACATCCTCGATGCCGCTGTGGCCGAGGCCTACGCGAAGGGCTACATCGGCCGCCACATGCTCGACTCGCGCAGGTCGGTCGAGCTCGTGGTGCACCGCGGCGCGGGCGCCTACATCTGCGGCGAGGAGTCGGCCCTGCTCGACGCCCTCGAGGGCAAGCGCGGCAACCCGCGCCTCAAGCCCCCCTTCCCGGCGATCCAGGGTCTCTACCAAGGGCCGACGCTGATCAACAACGTCGAGACGCTCTCGAACGTGCCGCTGATCGTGGCCAACGGCGCCGACTGGTTCAAGTCGATGGGCACCGAGAAGTCGGCCGGCACGAAGGTCGTGTCGGTGTCCGGCAACGTGCAGAACCCGGGCAACTTCGAGGTCGAGCTCGGGGTGAAGGCGCGTGACATCGTCTACGACCTCGCCGGCGGTCCGCCCGAGGGGCGCAGGGTGAAGTGCTGGTTCCCCGGCGGCTCCTCGGCGCCCGTGCTCACGGAGGCCGACCTCGACCTCGCCTACGACTTCGAGACCATGGCGCAGGCGGGCTCGATGCTCGGCTCCGGCGCGATCATCGTCGTCGACGACTCGCAGTCGATCCCGGGGCTCGCCCTGCGGCTCGCCGAGTTCTACCGGCACGAGTCCTGCGGCAAGTGCAGCCCCTGCCGCGAGGGCACCAACTGGACGGTGAAGATGCTCGAGCGCATCGAGAACGGCGATTCCACCCCGATGGACCTCGAGATCATGGCCCAGGTCCAGTCGAACATCATCGGCAACTGCCTGTGCGTGCTCGGCGACTCGATGGCGATGCCGATCGGCTCGATGATCGAAAAGTTCCGGCCCGAGTTCGAGGAACACATCGAGGACGCGCGGGCGCGCGCCGACGTGGAGGCACACGCTGCCTAAGCCGCCCACAAACTGGGTGACCATCGAGATCGACGGGCGCGAGGTGAAGGCCGTCGAGGGCTCGATGCTCGTCGACGGCGCAAAGCACGGCGACGTCGAGATACCGGTCTTCTGTTACGAGCCGAAGCTCGGCCAGGCCGTCGGCGCCTGCCGCATGTGCCTCGTCGAGATCGAGGGCATGCCGAAGCTCCAGACCGCCTGCTCGACGCCGTGCAAGGACGGCATGGTGGTGGCCACCACCTCCGACCGCGTGAAGCACGCCCAGAACGCGATCGTCGAGTTCCTGCTCGTGAACCACCCGCTCGACTGCCCGGTGTGCGACAAGGGCGGCGAGTGCCCGCTTCAGGACATCTCCTTCGGCTGGGGCGCGGGCCATTCGCGCTTCATCGAGCCCAAGCGCCACTTCAAGAAGCCGCTCGAGCTCTCGCCGCTGGTCGCCATCGACCGCGAGCGCTGCATCCTCTGCTACCGCTGCGTGCGCTTCTCCCAGGAGGTGGCCGAGGACTACCAGCTGGTGTTCCTCGAGCGCGGCGACCACACCTACGTCGGCACCCACGACGGCCGCCCCTACGTGGCGCCCTTCAGCGGGAACATCATCGAGCTGTGCCCGGTGGGCGCGCTCACCTCGATGGCCTACCGCTTCCGCGCGCGCCCGTGGGACATCGAGGGCGCCGGCTCGGTTTGCACCCTCTGCCCTGCGCAGTGCAACGTGCAGTTCACGGTCCGCGACGACTCGAAGATCCTGCGCGTGCTCCAACGCGACAACCACGAGGTGGACGACGGCTGGCTCTGCGACAAGGGCCGCTTCGGCTACCAGTCGGTGTCGAGCGAGGAGCGCATCACCGAGCCGCTCGTACGCGACGGCGGCGCGCTGCGGCCGGTGTCCTGGGAGCGCGCGATCTCCGAAGCGGCGGCCGGCGTGAAGAAGGCGGGCGAGCGCACCGCCGCGATCGCCGGCGGCGCGACCACCAACGAGGAGGGCTTCCTCCTGCAGAAGCTCGTGCGCGACGTGCTCGGCTCACCCCACATCGACGCCCGCGGCGGCCCGCTCGAACCCGGCCACGCGCGCGCGCTCGCGCGTGAGAACCTCAGCGCGAAGGTCTCGGACATCGACTACGCCGGCGCGGTGATCGTGCTCGAGACCGAGCTCGTGGAGGAGATGCCGATCCTCGATCTGCGCGTGCGCAAGGCCGTGCGCCGCAACGCGGTGCCGCTCGGCGTGATCACGAGCCGCCCGAGCACGCTCGACCCGAACGCCACCACCGTCGCGCGGTTCGCGCCCGGCGGTGCCGAGGGCGCGATCGCCGCCCTCGCGGCGGGCGAGGCCAACGCCGCCGAGCTGCTGGGAAACGAGGACGTGGTGATCGTCTACGGCGAGCGGCTCTCGCACGGGCCGCGGGGCGCCGAGACGCTCGCGCGCCTGATCCGCCTGGCCGCCGACCGCGGCGCGAAGCTGCTCGAGGTGCCCCAGGG
>JACCYP010000200.1 GCA_013696425.1 Thermoleophilaceae bacterium | reverse complement strand
GCCCAGCGCCCCGTCTGGTTGCGGCAGGGACCACCGAATGCCGGCCGGCCCGCCATGAAGGCGGATTTCGCTACTCGGAGCCGGGAACCTCCACGCGCTCGAGGTCCCACACGGGCAGATCGCCGACCTCGATCGAGCGCCCGAGGCCACAGAGGTGGTCGAAGTAGTCGCGGCTCACCACCACGCGCCCCTCCGCCCGCGCGGCGGCGAACCGGGCTCGGCCTCCTGAGCTGCCCCTGTAGGCCCACACGCGTCCCGGGGGACCCGCTAGGTGACCCGTGACGTCGATCCGGTCGTAATTGCGCTCACGGCGGTCGAGCACGGCGAGCGCCTCCGCGTCGACCCCCAGCAGCGTGCCGTTCACCTCGGACTCGGCGTCCTCCTCGATGTCCAGGTAGGCCACCAGCACCTCCGGCCGTGACCCGTCCGAGCGCAGGAAGTAGTTCTTGTAGCCGGGCACGGTCTGGGAGTTGTCCATCGCCACGCCCCAGAAGCGGCGGAAGCCGGGTAGCGCCGCGGCGACCCCCTCCCCCGCCAGCGACCCGTAGCCGAAGACGTACTCGCTCAAGCCGCCGGCTTTCGCAGCGGTAGCGCGACCGAGGTGAACAGCGAGCGGTCGCTCTGCACCAGAATGTGCGGATAGAAGGAGCCCGACACCGGCTCGAGCCGCCCTCCGGCCCCGTAGCGCGCCACGTTCTCGAACGACTCGGCCGAGATCGACAGGTCGAGCGGCTCCATCAGCTCGAACCCACTCGGCTCCACGATCCGCTTGCGCAGCTCGCGCGGGGTGAACACCTGGTCGACCACCTCGCGCCGCCGCGGCGTGGCCCGGCGGCGCTTGAACCCGAGCGTGCCCACCCGTACGGCGAAGTCGAACGCCGCCGAGTTCCGCCAGTGCCGCCGGACAAAGCACTCGGTGACGATGAGGGCGCGGCCGCCGGGCCGCAGCACCCGCCCGGCCTCGGACGCGGCGCGGGCGATCTCCGCAGGCGAGCCAAAGTGCTCGAACGACGACAGCGAGAAGACGACGTCGAACGAGCCGTCCTCGAAATCGAGCGAGCGGGCATCCATCTCGAGCACCTCCAAGCGGTCCTCGCGGTAGGGGTAGGGCGCGTGAGAGGCCGGGTCCACGAGCATCGAGGACGCCGCCTCGCGCGACGCGAAATCGCCCTCGCCGTAGATGTCGGTGGCCACGACGCGGCCGAGCCGGTTGGCCAGCCAGAACAGGATCCGCTCGTCGCCCGCCCCGATCGCGAGCGCCGAGACGTCCTCGCGCATCAGCCCGTTCGCGGACAGGAACAGTGCAAGCTGCCCGAACTCCCACACCTTGCGCTCCACGTGGGTGGCCGGATCGCGCTCGGGCAGGATCGAGCGCAGCACCTCGAGCAGCTCCTCGTCGCGGAAGTCCTCGACGTCGCAGAGCTTCGCGAACCGGCGGCTCACGCGGCGCCGGCCCTCAAGCGATCGTGTGGACCTTGAACGGGTTCGTCCCGCCCACGCGGCCCATGGGCAGGCCGGCTGTGATGCCGATCTTGTCGCCCCAGGCCGCTAGGCCGGCCTCCACCGCCTCGTCCACCGATGCCGCCATCAGGTCCTCGGTGGTCCGCTCGGCCTCGTCGCGCAGGCGCGGCACCACGCCCCAGTAGAGGTTGCAGCGGCGCACGACCTGCACGCGCGGGGACAGCGCGAGCACCGGCGCCTCCGGCCGCCGTGCGGAGATCATCCGCGCCGTGCGCCCCGAATAGGTCGGGCACACCAGCGCCTTCAGGCCGAGCGAGTAGATCGCCCCGACGGCGCCGTAGGCGATCGTGGCCTCGTCGTCGTCGCGGGTCTCGACCCGCTCCACGAGCCAGCGCCCGTAGGGCAGCTCACGCTCGGTGGCCTCGGCGATCGCCGCCATCATCTCGACGGCCTTCACCGGGTGCTTCCCGATCGCGGTCTCCTGGGAGAGCATCACGGCGTCGGTGCCGTCGAAGATCGCATTCGCGACGTCGGTGACCTCCGCCCGCGTCGGCCGGGTCGAGGACACCATCGACTCGAGCATGTGGGTGGCCGTGATCGCCGGGCGCGCCTTGCGGCCGGCCACGGTGAGCAGCTTCTTCTGGACCAGCGGCACCTGCTCGACCGGCAGCTCGATGCCGAGGTCTCCACGCGCCACCATCAGACCGTCGGCGGCCTCGATCACCTCCTCGGCGTTCGCGGCGGCCTGGGGCTTCTCGATCTTCGCGATCAGTGGGATGTCGCTGCCGAGGTCGCGCAGGACCTTGCGCACCGGGTCGAGATCCTCCTTGCGGCGCACGAAGGAGAGGGCGATCGCATCGACCCCCATCTCCACCCCGGCGCGGATCATCTCGAGGTCGGCCTCGCTCACGGCCGGCAGCGAGACGGTGACGTTCGGGAGGTTCATGCCCTGGCGGGACACGACGTGACCGCCCACCTCGACCTCGGTCTCGACCTCCCCAGGGCGCACCTCCTTTACGCGCAGCCGGATGGCGCCGTCGGCGAGGTAGGCCACGTCGCCGATGCCGAGAAGCTCGTCGATCCCCTTGAACGCCACGGCCAGCCGCGTCTCGTCTCCCTCCACCTCTTCCTCGGTGAGCACGAGTGCCGAGCCGGTGGTGAGCTCCGTCATCCCGCCGGCGATCGCCCCGAGCCGCAGCTTCGGCCCGGGCACGTCCTGGAGCACGGCTACCTCGCGGCCGCAGCGCTCGGCGGCGGCGCGGATCACGCCGATCATCGCGCGGTGCTCCTCGAGGTTGCCGTGGGCGAAGTTCAGCCGGCAGACGTCGACCCCGGCCCGGATCATCTCCTCGAGGATTGCGGGCTCCCGCGAGGCGGGGCCGATGGTGGCGACGATCTTCGTGGAGCGCATGGACGGAGGATTGTCCACGTATGCACAAATCAACGCGTATGTGAGTCAAAAAGAAAAAGCCCGCTCTTAGCGGTTGGCCGGGCGGACAAGATGTTGACCGCTCGTGAACACGGGCCTAGGTTCGTCCCTTCGCCGGTTCGCAGTCCGGGACCGGCGGTGGTGAGGGACGCGGCATCGCCTGGCCCTGGGTGCGCCGCGTGGAAATAACGAGTGAGAAGCGGGGAGGATGGATGGAAGAAAACGCCATGGTAGGCGCTGGACCGCAGCATCTTCAGGCGCTGCAGCGCGCTAATCGAGTCCGCTTGGCGCGGGCAGCGATGAAGCGTCGTGTTGCAGCTCAGGAGGAGAGCGTGGCCCAGATAGTTCTAGATAGACCCTGGGAGGCGGAGAGCATGTCGATCCTCGAGCTGCTGATGAGTCAGCGGCGCTGGGGCCGGACCCGATCCCGCCGGATCCTGCTTGGTCTGGGAATCCCGGAGAACAAGCGCATCGGCACGCTGACCGACCGTCAGCGCGCCGCACTGGCGGCGGTTCTCGAACCGCAGCACAGCACCCCCATGCAGTCGATGCCGGCACCGCGTGTGTCGGGAGAGCTCGTCTACGCGAGCTGAGAGCTTTCCACCCGCGGGCCAAACCCAGGTCCGCGGGTGGCGATCTCGATGATGTGACCGTCGGGGTCGCGCAGGTAGATCGAGTGGAAGTAGGTCCGGTCGAGCACCTCGGTCGCCTGTACCCCCTGTGAGCCGAGCCAGGCCCGCCAGCCCTCGAGCTCCTCTGCCGATTCCACGCTGAGCGCGAGATGGTGGGTGCCTCCCCGACCCACGCGCGCCTCCTCCATCTGCGGGTACTCGATCAGCGAAACAACCGTGCCCGGAGCCCCGGCCGCGTCCCCGAAGAAGAAATGGCGCGCGGTGGGATCGTCCTCGTTCACGGTCTCCTCGACGATCCGCAGCCCGAGCACGTCGCGGTAGAAGGGGGCGGAGCGCTCGAGCGATGCGCAGATCAGCGTCACGTGGTGGATGCCCGTGATCTGAAGGCGCTTCTGCCCACCGGCCTCCATCAGCGGAAGCCGAGACCGCCGGAGCGACGCTTGAAGGTCTCGCGCAGCACGAAGAACGCGCCGCCGAACACCAGTGCGCCGACGATCAGCGGCACGTAGGCGGGCAGTGTCGTCGCCACGAGGAAGACGAGCAGGATCGTGACGACCGTGCACGCGCCCGCGAGCAGCGTGGTGTGCGAGCGAAAGCCCGCGAAGTGCTCCCGGATCGAGAGCTCGAGGCCGCCCAGGGAGCCGAGCACCATCGCGCCGACGAGCATCGTCCGGCCCTGGCCGCCACCGGTGATGGCGCCGATCACGCCGATCACGATCGCGATCAGGACCGTGAGCTCGGTGAGCGGGAAGTTCCCCCACGGAGCCGGCGGGCGCTCCCCCGGCCGGCGCCGGCGCGGGGATGAGAGAGCGGCGGGCTCGGCGCCCGAGCTCGCATTCGCCGCACGCCGTCGGCGGGCCTCGTCGCGCTCCGCGCGGTTGGACGTGCTCGCGCCGCCGCCGGAGGGGCTGCCACTGGGAGGCGCGTCGCCTCTCTTCCTAGAACGTTTTCCCATGACCCTCAGTCGCCACCCGACAGCTGGTGCGCGAAAACCAAGCACTGGCATCGGCTGGCGCCGGGCCAGCATCGTAGACATCGCAAGGAAGAGGCCCGAAGGCTTGGTGGGCCAAGCCGAGGGCCGATGACGCAGCGAGGCGCAGGTTTGCAGCCACCAGGTGTTGGGTGGCTAAGGGGCAGCCTGAACTGATCTTGACGTGCCACCAGCCGGCGAGCATGCCGATGATCCCGAGGCGCGGCCGCACGTGCCAGCTCTTGCAGCCCGGCAGGCCGATGTCGGCGTTCTGGACGCGCACCCACTTGTAATTCGCGGGCTCGAGCATCATCCGCTCGATCAGCACGCGGTTCTGCTCCTCGAGGAAGGTGCGGTCTGAGAGTGCGCGGCGCGTGTCCTCGAGCCGGCGCGCGAGATCGTCGCGCAGCTGCTCGAGCTCGGAGAGATTCAGCAGGCGCGGCCCTCCGCGGCTGGCCACTCCCCACTCGAATCCGGTGCGCGGGAACGATGCGCAGAACAGCGAGGAGAGCTCTCTCTCCATCTTCGCGATCTGGTCGAGCAGCGTCCGGCGCGCGGCACACTCATCCGTCTCCACTTCCGGGAGGAAGCCGAGCGGGGTGCTACCGGGACGTGTGGTCACCTCCAGCACTCTTCCCCAGGGTACCAGCGGCAAGCAGGTCCGAGGCCACCCAGAGCGCCTCCTGGACGCTCACCTCGGGCACACCCTTCACCCTTGGCGCGCAGAGCATGATCGAGCGGGTCTGATCGGTCACACCGATGCTCTGATCGCGGCGCCCGAACAGCTCGGCCACCACTCCGTCGTCGTCGCTGATCACGAGCTGGCGGTTCTTCGGAGTGAGGTCCAGGCGAGGGGCGCCGGAAACCTCGTCGGCGTCGAAGGCGAAGACCGCGACGCCCGTGTCCATCGTCGCGCACAGCAGCGCGTCGTCCACGAGATTGCGGCTCTTGAACTCGCCCGCGCGCATGCGCTCGAGCGAGATCGCCTCCACGGGTGTCGGCGACTCATCCGGGTCGATCCCCACCTGCCGGAAGAACACCCGGTAGGCCCACGGGATCGGCTCCTGGCGCAGGTTCACCGCGCGCGCACCCGAGTAGCGATTGCTCATGTCCTTAAGCCGGCGCCGGAGCCCCGGCGGCGTCCGGCCCGGGGTTGCCGGGATCACCACGAAGGCGAGCCCGAGCGCCGGGAACTCGGCGGCCAGGTCCTCGGCCACCTCCGCCCACCGCAGATCCGGCTCAGGCGTGCTCATCCCGAGAGCCGCTCCGCCGTGGCCCGCAGCTGCGCCTCGCTGAGCTCCCCGAGATCGGTCTGCTGAACACGGCCGTCCTTACCGACGATCACCGTCGTGGGGCAGCCTCCGATCCGAAACAGGTTCGTGACCCCGCCGTCAGGATCGACCGCGATCGGGAACCCCCACCGGCGCTTCCGCGCGAGCGCCGCGACGCGCTCGCGTTTCTCGCCACTGACCACGCCCACGAAGGCCACCTCCGGGAACTCGCGTCGCACCCGCTCGACGCGGTCGAGCTGGGGCTCGCAGTCGGCGGCCGTCAGAAATGTCATCGTGAGCACGATCGGCTTCTTTCCCCGGTAGTCGCACAGGTTCACGACCCCGGGCTCGTCCACGTCGCAGGCAGGCGTCGTATTGGCCGCGCTCCCGTCGCCGGCCCTCTGCTTCAGGTTCGCGTCACCGTCGAGCGTGCCGAACGCGCTCGGCGCCGCGAACACGGGGGTCGGTCTGCCCTTGTCGGGGCCGCGCAGCGATTCACCGGAGTCGGGGATCGTGTTCAGCGCGACGAGGATCGCCACGATCAGGAACACGACCCCGACCACCCACGAATAGACGCTCGAGGGCCGGGCCGGGCCGGACGATTTCTTCTCCGGCTTCTCCGGCTCGCGCTCGTCGAGCTCCTCGAAGCGCTCCGCGGCGGACTTCTTCGGCCCGCCGAGGTCGCCGAAGCGGTCCTCAGAGTTCATCCGGGGAGCCCGGGTGGACTCTCAAGCACTTGTGCGGCGCCGGAGCGGACGCGGGAGGCGCGGGCGCGGGAGGCGCGGGCGCGGGCGCCAGGAGCGCTTCTCCCCCTGGGCGCGAAGCGGCGCCGGCGCGCGTCCGAGCTC
>JACCYP010000185.1 GCA_013696425.1 Thermoleophilaceae bacterium | reverse complement strand
GCCTCGACCATCTACCAGGCCCGCTCGGACCGCTACGTGAACGACGTGCTCTCAGCACCCATGCACCCGTGGCAGATGAACCTGGGCTTCATCGTCGGCGGCTTCGTGCGCGCGCTGATGATCGGCGTCGCCCTGGCCGCGCTCGCCATCCCGCTGACCAACGCGCCGCTCGAGGAGCCGCTCGTGCTGGCCGTCGCGGTGGTGCTCTCGCTGGTGCTCTTCTCCGCCTTCGGCACCGTGGTCGGGATCTTCGCCGAGCAGTGGGACCACACGGCGTTCATCTCGAACGTTCTGATCCTGCCGCTCGCGTTCGTGGGCGGCGTCTTCTACTCCGTCGAGCTGTTGCCCTCGCCGTGGGAGCAGCTCTCGCACTTCAACCCGATCTTCTACATCGTGCAGGCGATGCGCTACGGCTTTCTCGGCGAGTCCGACGTATCGCCGCTGCTCGCGCTCGGCGTGACCGCGGCGATGGCGATCCCCACCTACCTCTGGGCGCAATGGCTCTTCTCGAGCGGCCGGAAGCTGAAGGCCTAGCCGAACTCGAGTCGCGCATCACCGGCTGCCGGCGCTGCCCGCGGCTCGTGGAGTGGCGCGAGCGGGTGGCGCGGGAGAAGAGGGCCGCGTTCCGCGATGAGGAGTACTGGGGCCGGCCCGTGCCGGGCTTCGGCGATCCCCGGGCGCGGGTGTATGTGCTCGGCCTTGCCCCGGCGGCGCACGGCGCGAACCGCACCGGGCGGGTGTTCACGGGCGACCGAAGCGGCGACTGGCTGTTCGCCTCGATGCACCGCACCGGCTTCGCGAACCAGCCCACGTCCACGCATATCGGCGACGGCCTCGAGCTCACCGATGCGTGGGTCACCGCCACCGTGCGGTGCGCGCCGCCCGCGAACAAGCCACTCCCGAGCGAGCGCGACAACTGCCTCCCATTCGCGCAGGAGGAGATCGCGCTCATGCCGCGCCTGCGCGTGGTCGTGTGCCTGGGCGGCTTCGGGTGGGACGCGGCGCTGCGCCTCTTCGGTCCGGTGAAGCCGAAGCCGCGCTTCGGGCACGGTGCCGAGGCGGTGATCCCCGCGCGCGGGGTCACCCTTCTCGGCACCTACCACCCGTCGCAGCAGAACACGTTCACGGGCAGGCTGACCGAGCCCATGATGGACGCGGTGTTCGCCCGTGCGCGTGAGCTGGCCGCCGCTACAGGATCGTCGTGATCGTCCCGTAGACCGTGCAGCGTGCCGAGGCGGTACCGCGGCCGTCCTGGCGCACCACCGCGTCGACGACCACGTTCACTTCGCCCTGCTGGATCTGGTAGGTCACGGTCGTCGACCCGTTGACCGTCACGCTGTCGCCCCCATTCGCCGGCATGAGCACGAAGTTGCCCGCCGCCGTGCCGGTCCGCCGTGCGAAGTTGAGCGGTTGGCCGGAGGAGTTCTGGAACGAGAACACCTGGGTCGGGTTCTTGACCCCTGCTGCCGCGTTCTCGTCCGCGCATGTAGCGCGGATCTTGCCGAGGCCGCCGGTCGAGCCCTCGTCCGCGATCAGCAGCTGAGCACTCGCGCCGTTGTCCGGCACGTCGTTCGAGACGCCGAAGCGCTTGGCCTTCGCGACGTCGCTCACGAATTTGCCCGGTATCCGCCCGGCTGAGGCGCCGCGCGAGGCCGTCGCTACCAGCTTGCCGCGTGCGGAGCTCGTGGAAGCGCTCGAGGACACGGCGCTCTTGCCGTCCACGGCGCCCGCGTTGCTGGCGTAGTTCACGGCTGCGATGCCGGTCCCGGTCATCGCGAACACGAGCGCCGTGATCGCCACGACCATGGCCGGTGAAGGCTTCCTGATTCTCATTTCGATCCTCTCGGTGGGGTGGTCCAGACCCCCTTACCCGGGTCAGTACGCTGAGGAGTCATGCCGAAGTCCGACCCCCTGGCGTCATTCACCCCACGTGTGGCCGAATGGTTCGGTGAGGCCTTCGCCGAACCAACCGCTGCGCAGGCCCAGGCATGGCCGGCGATCGCCCGCGGGGAGAACGTCCTCCTCGCCGCCCCGACGGGCTCTGGCAAGACCCTGGCGGCCTTTCTGTGGGGCCTCGACCGCCTTGTGGCAAACCCGCTCCCGGAAGGGGAGCGCAAGACCCGCCTGGTCTACATCTCGCCGCTGAAGGCGCTCTCCTACGACGTCGAGCGCAACCTGCGCGCGCCGCTCGCGGGCATCGGCGGCGCGGAGATCGACGTGGCCATCCGCACCGGCGACACGCCGCAGAAGGAGCGCGCGGCGATGCTGCGCAACCCGCCCGAGGTGCTCATCACCACGCCCGAATCGCTCTACCTGATGCTCACATCGAAGGCGCGCGAGTTCCTCACCGATGTCGAGGCCGTGATCGTCGACGAGATCCACGCCGTGGCGCAGACAAAGCGCGGCGCCCACCTCGCGCTCACGCTCGAGCGCCTCGAGCACCAGGCCGACCGCGCGATCCAGCGCATCGGCCTCTCGGCCACCCAGCGGCCGCTGGAGGAGGTCGGGCGCTTCCTCGTCGGCACCGGGCGCGAGTGCACGATCGTCGACACCGGCATTCGCAAGCCGCTCGACCTCGAGATCGTGGTGCCGGTCGAGGACATGCGCGAGCCCGACGAGGGCGGCACCGAGATCGACCCGATCGCCGGCGGCGAGGCCACCCGCCGCTCGATCTGGCCCGCCATCTACCCCGAGCTGCTGCGGCTGGTGAAGGCGCACAAGTCGACGATCGTGTTCGTGAACAACCGCCGCGGCGCCGAGCGCCTGGCGATCCGCCTGAACGAGCTCGACGGCGAGGGTGAGGGGCCCGACGCGAAGTCTGCGGACATCGCCCGCGCCCACCATGGCTCGCTCGCCCGCGAGGAGCGCCTGGTGGTCGAGGAGATGCTCAAGTCCGGCCAGCTGCCGTGCCTCGTGGCCACCTCCTCACTCGAGCTCGGCATCGACATGGGCGCAGTGGACCTCGTGCTCCAGGTCGAGTCGCCGAAGTCGGTCACACGCGGCCTCCAGCGCATCGGCCGCGCCGGCCACGGCGTGGGCGAGACCTCCAAGGGCCGGATCTTCCCCAAGTTCCGCGCGGACCTGCTCGAGTCGACGGTGGTCGCGCGGCGGATGCGCGAAGGCCTGATCGAGGAGACCGTGGTGCCGCGCAATCCCCTCGACGTGCTCGCACAGCAGATCGTGGCGATCGTCTCCCCCGACGACACGGAGTGGGACGCCGCCGATCTGTACGAGCGGATGAAGCGCGCGTACCCGTTCGCCGAGTTGACCCG
This sequence comes from Thermoleophilaceae bacterium, assembly GCA_013696425.1. Classification (GTDB taxonomy): domain Bacteria; phylum Actinomycetota; class Thermoleophilia; order Solirubrobacterales; family Thermoleophilaceae; genus JACCYP01. The sequence continues at coordinate 769 of JACCYP010000185.1, read as the reverse complement.
CGAGCTCTTCGACTCGGTGCTCGACATGCTCGACGGCCGCTATCCCTCCGACGAGTTCTCCGAGCTGCGCCCGCGGATCGTGTGGGATCGGGTGCACGACAAGATCCGCGCGCGCAAGGGCGCGCGCCAGCTCGCGATCACGAACGCGGGCACGATCCCCGACCGTGGCCTGTTCGGCGTGCACCTCCCCGACGGCCGCCGCGTCGGCGAGCTCGACGAGGAGATGGTCTATGAGGCACGGCCCGGCCAGACGTTCATGCTCGGCGCCTCGACGTGGCGGATCCAGGAGATCACGCGCGACCGCGTCGTGGTGACCCCCGCCCCGGGCGCCCCGGGCGCGATCCCGTTCTGGCGCGGCGACTCCGTCGGGCGGCCCGGTGAGCTCGGGCGGGCGATCGGCGCCTTTGCCCGCGAGGCGGTCGACCGCGAGCCCTCCGAGCTGACGAAGGACTACGACCTCGACGAGCGCGCCGCGCGCAACCTCGTCACCTACCTGCGCGACCAGCGTGAGGCCACGCGGGTCATCCCGAGCGACCAGACGATCGTCGTCGAGCGCTTCCGCGACGAGATCGGCGACTGGCGGCTGTGCGTGCTCTCGCCCTTCGGCGGGCGCGTGCACGCGGCCTGGGCGCTCGCCCTGTCCGCGCGCATCCGCGACGAGCAGGGCCTCGAGGCCGACGCGATCTATTCCGACGACGGCATCATCGTTCACCTCCCCGATGCCGACGAGCCGCCCGGCGCCGACGTCGCCCTGATCGATCCCGACGAG
>JACCYP010000145.1 GCA_013696425.1 Thermoleophilaceae bacterium | reverse complement strand
CTCGGGGCTCGTACCGATCGCCTTCCAGTAGACCTGCGGCGCGTTGAAGGTGGCGCCGCCCGACCCCAGGAACACGGAGTAGGGAAAGCGCGGATGGAACTGCACGTAGGGGAAGCCCGTGAAGCCGATCGGGTAGTCGTTGCCGGCCCCGGCGCGGAGCGCGCGCATGTAGGTCTGGGAGACGCGGTACTTGCCCTCGAGCTCGGACTCGGCGTCGATCACGAAGCAGTCGGCGCCGGCGCGGATGGCCTCGAGCGCGCGTTGCGCCTGGCCGTTCGGGTTCGTTCCCTGCAGGCGCTGGTAGGCGCACACCCTGAGGCCCTGCGCCTTCAGGGCGGCCACATTCGCCGGGCTGAACTGTGAGCCGAAGCGCTTGTCGCCGTGGGCGGCCTTCATCGTGACCGTCTTGATCCCCGCGGCGCGCGCCTGGGCACCGATCGCCACGGCGTCGCCCTTGGCGGACTTGCCGAGCTCGTGGATCCACATGCCGGTCCCGTCGAAGGGGTGCGCCGGAGCGGGCTGGGCCTGCGCGGCGGCGGGTGCCGCCAGCGCGCATGCGGCCGCGAGAGCTGTGAGGAGTCGAGTCACTCGGGGCAGTAAACAGTCCAAGGCGGCCGCCGTTGCGGCGTGGTCAGGAGATTGCGTTCGTGATTCCCACGAGCACGGGGGCAAAGACGAGCGCCGGCAGGAAGTTGCCGACCTTCACGTCGGTCAGGCCGAGCAGCTTCAGGCTGATGCCGATGATGAGCACGCCGCCGGCGCTCGTGAGGGCATTGAGCGCCTCGCCCTCGAGCACGCTGTCGAAGAGGCCCGCGCCGAGCGAGAGGGCTCCCTGGTAGATGAGCACGCTGAGCGCCGCGAGCGCCACGCCAGGGCCGAGGGCGGCCGCGAGCGCGATCGACGCGAATCCGTCGAGGAGCGACTTCGTGACCAGCGGCTCGAGGTTCCCCTCGAGGGAGTCCTGGATCGAGCCGACCACCGCCAGCGGGCCGATGCAGAACAGCAGGCTGCTGGTGAAGAAGGCCTCGCTCACCGTGCCGCCGCGGCCCCTGGCCCTCGCCTGGAGGCGGTCGCCCAGGTTGCTGAGTCGTTCCTCGATGCCGAGCGCCTCGCCCACCAGTCCGCCGATGAGCACGCCGCCCATCACGTAGAGCGGGCTCGTGTCGCGCCAGGCGAGCGCCAGGTCGATGCCGATCACGAGCGTGAGCAGCCCCAGGCCGGCCATCACCCGCTCCTGGAACGCCTTGGGCAGGCGACTGCCGACGGCCGCGCCGAGCAGCGTGCCGGCCAGGATGGCGCCGACGTTGATGAAGGTCCCGGTCAAGCGGCTGAGGCTATGTGGCCGGGAACCACGACGACCCGCCAGAGCGGGTCGTCACTTGCCGGGGAGCGACCCCGGGCGCCATTGCCAACGTGTTTCGAAGTTAGCACCGGCGAGTGGCCGTTGCCACGAGCCACCCCCGGCGAGTCGGCGGAGCGCGGGGGACTCGAACCCCAGCCGAGGAGCTGCCCCGACCGCTGTCGTTGGCAATGACACGCGGCACCCTGCCGCTTCACGCTCCGCACTACAGATCGTCGCGAGACGCAGGTGACGCGTGGGTTGCGAGCGCAACGATCCCGCAACGTCTTGGCACCAGATGGGCCCCCCGGGACTCGAACCCGGACCGCCGGCTTAAAAGGCCGGAACTCTTGACCAATTGAGTTAGAGGCCCGCGAGAGCATGCTAGCCAGCGGCACGGGATGCTCTCGCGATGCTCGTCGCCGCCGCCATCGCCGTGTTCCTCGGCGCGACCCTCCAATCCGCCACCGGGTTCGGGTTCGCTCTCGTCGCCGCGCCCGTGCTGTTCGCGGTCGCCACGCCGGAGGAGGCCGTCACGACCGTGATCGTCCTCTCGACGGTCACCGGCGTGATGCTGCTCGCGTTCGATCGCAACCACGCTGTGATCCTGAGGCGCCCTGTGGTGGGGATGCTCGCTGGTGCGGTGCCCGGCGCCATCGCCGGGGTGTTCGTGCTCGAGGCCGCGTCCAAGGAAGCGCTTCAGGTGGTGGTCGGGGTGGGCGTGATCGCGGCGGCGGCCATGCAGGCGCGCCGGGCGGTGCGCGTCGACCCGCACGAGCTGGCGGGGGCCCCCGCCATCGGGCTTCTCGCGGGCATCCTCACCACGACCACGAGCCTGAACGGGCCGCCGCTCGCCCTCTGGCTCCAGCACGCAGGCGTCGCCGCGCGGGAGTTCCGCGCCACGCTCGCAGCGAGCTTCATCGGCCTGAACGTGATCGGGCTCCTCGCCCTGCTCGCGCTCGCGGGCGGGGAGGTCGGCCGCGGAGCCGGTGACGTCGCGATTCTGGTGGTGGTCGCCATCGCGGGCCAGTTCGCCGGGCGCGAGGTGTTCCACCGCCTCGATGCCGAGCGCTTCCGTCTGATCGGCATCGCCCTCGCCGTGATCTCGGGCGCAGCGACCCTCGGGATCGGCCTGGCCACACTCCTCTAGTGGCTCGCCACTGCCTCGCCGGGGTCTAGTGGCGGAAGTGGCGGCGACTCGTGAAGACCATCGCCACGCCGGCGGCGTCGCAGGCCTCGACGACCTCCGGGTCGCGCTGCGACCCGCCCGGCTGGATGACCGCGCGCACGCCGGCGTCGATCGCCAGCTGCGGCCCGTCCGCGAAGGGGAAGAACGCGTCCGAGGCCATCACGGCGCCCTCCAAAGAGGACTGCGCTTTGTCGATAGCGATCCGCACCGAATCGACGCGGCTCATCTGGCCGGCACCGATGCCGAGCGTGGCGAGGTCGTCCGCGAGCACGATCGCGTTCGAGCGCACGTTCTTGCAGATCCGCCACGCGAAGAGCAGGTCGCCCCACTCCTGCTCGCCGGGCTTGCGCTCGGTGACGACCTGCATCTCCTCGCGCGACTCGAGGTCCTGGTCGCGGTCCTGGACGAGCAGCCCGCCGCGCACGCGCTTCAGGTCCTTCTCGCTGATGGGCTCAAAGCGCCGCTCCTGGTCCTCGAGGATCCGGATGTTCTCCTTCTGCTGCAGCACCTCGAGCGCATCCGGCTCGTAGCCGGGCGCGAACACGAGCTCCACGAACATCGCGTTCAGCTTCTCGGCCAGCGGACGGTCGACCTTGCGGTTGAAGGCCATCACGCCGCCGAACGCGCTCATCGGATCGGTGGCGAGAGCCTTGTCGAAGGCCTCCCCCAGAGTGGCGCCGCAGGCGAACCCGCAAGGGTTGTTGTGCTTGACGATGGCCGCGCCGGGAACCTCGAACTCGCTGACGAGCCGCCGGGCCGCATCGAGGTCGAGCAGGTTGTTGAACGACAGCTCCTTGCCGTGCAGCTTTGACACCATCGACAGCAGGTGTGTGCGCGCGCCTGCCTGTGCGTAGTAGGCGGCGCGCTGGTGCGGGTTCTCACCGTAGGAGAGGTCGAGCACCTTCTCGTAGGCGACCGACTGCATGGCCGGGAAGTCCTCCTCGCGCTCGGCGAACCAGCGCGAGATCGCGGCGTCGTAACGGGCGGTGTAGGAGAACGCCGCCATCGCGAGCGCCTCGCGCGTGCTCTCCGAGAGCCTGCCGTCGGCCTCCCGCAGCTCCTCGAGCACCGCGTCGTAGCTCTCGGGCTTCACGACCACCGCGGCGAATGCGTGGTTCTTCGCACTCGCGCGGATGAGGGTCGGCCCGCCGATGTCGATGTTCTCGATGACCTCCTCGTCGGAGACCCCGCGGGTGGCCGCCGTGCGCTCGAACGGGTAGAGGTTCACGCACACGAGGTCGATCGGCTCGATGGCCTGCTCCTCGAGTGTCTTCACATGCTCGGGGTTGGAACGCACCGCCAGCAGCCCGGCGTAGATCTTCGGGTTGAGCGTCTTGACGCGGCCGTCGAGGATCTCCGGGAAGCCGGTGTAGTCGTCGATCGCGCGGGTCTCGATGCCCGCGTCGGCGAGCTCGCGTGCGGTACCGCCGGTCGACACGATCTCGATGCCGAGCTCAGCGAGCCCGCGCGCGAAATCCACAAGGCCCCGCTTGTCCGAGACCGTGAGGAGTGCGCGCCGCACGCGCACCTCCCCGGGCTCAGTCATCGACCTCCACGCGTCGCGAGCCCTCCACGAGCTTCACCTTGCCGCGCGCGAACAGAAGCACCGCGCGCGGCAGCAGCTCGTGTTCGATCTCATGTACCAGCGTCTCCACCTCGGCGATTCCGGCAGGATAGGGAAGCTCGAGCGGCCGCTGCAGGACGATCGCGCCGGTGTCCACGCCCTCGTCCACGAAGTGGACCGTGACGCCCGTGACGCGCACCCCGTAGTCGACCGCCTGCTCGATCGCGCGGATGCCCGGGAACGCCGGCAGCAGCGACGGGTGGACGTTGATCATCCGCCCGGTGAAGCGGCGCACGAAGTCCACGGAGAGGACCTCCATGAAGCCCGCGAGCACCAGCAGCTCGATCCCGCGCTCCTCGAGCCAGTCCCCCATCGCGAGGTCGCGGGAGACGCGGTCGCCGAACTCCGTGTGCGCGAACGCCCGCGCCTCGACCCCGGCCTCCCGCGCGCGCTCGAGCCCGCGCGCACCCTCCCGGCTCGAACCCACCGCGACGACATCGACCTCCCCCTTCCCGTGCAGGGTGTCGAGCAGGGCCTGGAGGTTCGTGCCCTCCCCCGAGACGAGGACGCCGACCTGGAGGGTCACGCCGCGACGGGCACTTCGAGCACCGGGTAGTGGCCGCCGGTGGTGGCCAGCCGCCCCTCCTCGATCAGCTGGTCGATCCGGGCGACGATGTCCTTCTGACGCATGCCGGCCGACACGCCGTAGCCCGGCAGGCCGTCGTAGGAGTTGCGCTGGATCTTCTGGGTCTGCGCGCCGCCGACGATGGCCGCGCAGGTGGTGCGGCCCACCTTCGGCTGCGCCTCCTTGGCGACGGAGATGATCGCGTCGTCGAGACCCTCGGGCCGCAGGCCGAGCGGCAGCGCGGCGCGCTCGGGCCGCACCGGTGCGAGCGCGGGCTCGCACGAGTCGCAGCAGGGCACCTCCGGCGCGGGGGCGGCGCGGTCGCCGAAGTGCTCGAGGATCGCCGCGCGGCGGCAACCGCCCTCCTCCACGTAGGCCCAGATCTCCCGGTACTGGCGCCAGCGCGAGCGGTCGGCATCGGCGATCGAGCTGCGCACGAGGCCGGCGCTGCGCCCGTCCCAGCTGCCGGTGATCCGCCCCGACACCACGTCGGGGGGCGCCGGCAGCGGCTGGATGACCCCGGCACGCGCAAGGTGGCCCACCAGAGCGCGCAGCTGGTCACCGGAGATGCCGAGCGAGCGCGCGAGCTGCCGCGATTCGAGGGTGTAGCGGGCACGCTCGGGGACGGGGTCGCCCACCGACTCGAAGATCTCGCGCGCGAGACGCTCCGGCAGCCGCTCGTCGACCTCGTCGCGCTTGATGAAGTGGACGTGCAGCGCCTTGTCGCGGTTCTCGGCCAGGAGCAGCGCCCGAGCCGGCGCGCCGTCGCGACCCGCTCGGCCGGCCTCCTGGTAGTACGCCTCGAGCGACGACGGCACGCTCGCGTGCACGACGGTGCGCACGTTCGCCTTGTCCACGCCCATGCCGAAGGCGTTGGTGGCGCAGATCACGCGGACGTCGTC
>JACCYP010000098.1 GCA_013696425.1 Thermoleophilaceae bacterium | reverse complement strand
GTCCTCGACGTAGGTGGCCGTGACGGGGCGGCCTGCGTCCACGAACACGCGCAGCACGCCCGCGCCGAGCGCGCCGGTGCCACCCGCGACGAGTACCGATCCGGCCACGGGTCGCACCCTATCCGCGGCGGCGCAGATCAACCCGGGTGCCGCTCGCGGCCGACGCCGGTGGTGGTGCCACCGGCTAGGACGCGGGTGGCGATCCGGCGCCGGTATGCGCGGTCGCCGTCCGCCGCTCGATCTAACTTGCCTCGCCCATGGAACAGGTGACACTCGACACGGGACGGGTCTTCATCAGAGACCTCGCCGACGGCCAGGCCGTCCAGGAATGCTTCTCCGTGCGCGACGTCCAGCGCCGCCAGAAGAAGAACGGCGAGGCCTTCCTGAAGCTGCGCCTCGGCGACTGCACCGGCACCGTCGAGGCCGTGATCTGGGACCGCGTCGAGGAGGCCGGCGAGGCCTGCCGCGTGGGAGCGGTCGTGATGGTCACCGCCGTGTTCTCACTCGACCAGCGCTACGGGCCCTCGCTCACCGTGCGCGGCCTACGCGCGGCGCAGGAGGGCGAGTACGTCGCCGCGGATCTCGAGGACGCTCCGCCCATCCCCGTCGAGCAGATGGAGGCGGACCTGCGCAGGCTCGTCGGCACCATCCAGGACCCTGACCTGCGCGGGCTGCTCGAAGACATCTTCCAGCCGGGCAGCGCGTCCTGGGAGCGCTGGCGCGACGCGCCCGCGGCCAAGACCTACCACCAGGCCTACAAGCACGGGCTGCTCGAGCACTGCCTCTCCGTAGGCGAGGGCGTGCACGCGCTCGCGGCCACCTTCCCCGTCGATCACGATGTGGCCGTCACCGGCGCCCTGCTCCACGACATCGGGAAGGTCGAGGCCTACGCGATGGAGGGCGGCGCCATCGACCTCACCGACAAGGGCAAGCTCCAGGGCGAGATCCCGCTCGGCTACTACGCCGTGCGCCGCGCAATCGAGGAGCGCCGGGGCTTTTCCCCCGAGACCGCCGAGGCGCTGCTGCACATCATCCTGAGCCACCACGGGCAGCTCGAGCACGGCTCACCGGTGGTCCCGTGCACGCGCGAGGCGACGCTCGTGCACATGGTCGACAACCTCGGCGGGCGCCTCGGCTCCTTCGACCGGATCGAGAAGGGCCTCGGCGAGGGCGAGCGCTGGAGCGGCTTCGACCGCGCCCTAAGCGGTTCCGCTTACTTCGCCAAACGCGCTGCGTAGCTCGTCGGGCCACGGGGTCTTCGCGAACGTCGTTGCGTCCACGCACACGTGGCGGATCCAGCCCTCGGCCAGCAGGTCCTCGCCGCGGCGGACCTCGAAGTCCGTGGTGAGGGAGGTCTCGCCGGGCTCGCGCGGCAGCACGTGGATGTCGATGTCCTCGTCGAAGCGGGCCGGAGCGCGGTAGCGCACGTTCGCCTCGGCCACGACGAACTCGACTCCGGCGGCCACGATGTCCTCGTAGCGGCCGAAGACGGCACGGATCATCTCGGTGTGCGCCACGTCGAACCACGTCAGGTAGTGGGAGTTGAAGGCGTGGCCCTGCATGTCGCACTCGGCGTAGCGGACCTTCAACGAGTGCACGTGCGCCATCGGGCCGGATCCTACGCGGCTACCGGCCCCGCAAAGAGCGGCAAAGGTTTCACGCCCGCGTGCCCTCCCGTGACGGAACCGTGCCTATGCTCAGAAGCCAATGGCCAAGGACACCGAAAAGCTCATCCGGCAGCTCTCCCTGATCTCGTTCCTGATGGCGGAGCGCCGTCCCGTCACGGCCCTCGAGATCAAGCAGGAGGTGGAGGGCTACTCGGGCATGAACGACGACGCCTTCGCGCGGCGCTTCTACGCCGACCGCTCCGAGCTCGCACAGCTCGGCATCGAGCTGAAGGTCGAGAAGCCGGCCGAGGGCTACTACGAGGCGGAGACCTACACGCTCCCGCCCGAGAACTACTACCTCCCGGCGATCGAGTTCGCGGACGCCGAACTCGGCGCGCTGCGCACCTCGCTCTCGCTGCTCGACGGTGAGTTCGCCTACTCCGAACCGCTGCGCCTGGCGCTCCAGCAGCTCTCGTGGGGCAAGCCCTCGCCGCTCACCGCGCCGGAGCAGCAGTCGGTGGAGCTCGGCATCAAGGCCGGCGCCGGCGGCCGCGCGCTATCGCAGCGCCTGTCGAAGATCGAAACCGCCATCTTCCGCCGCAAGACGCTCGTGTTCGAGTACTACACGATGGGCCGCGACGCCCGCGAGAAGCGCAAGGTCGACCCCTACCACCTGCTCTATCGCGGCGGCCAGTTCTATTTGATCGGCCGCTCCCACGAACGCGACGACATTCGCGTGTTCCGCCTCTCCCGGATCCAGGGGAAGGTCGGCTACTCCTCGAAGGCCGAGCACGACTTCCCGCCGCCCGAGGACTTCGATCCGCGCTCCTACGCCACGCGCACCGATTGGCAGCTCGGCGACACGCAGGGCACGGCACGCATCTGGCTCTCCGACCGCGTCGACTGGCTGGTGCTGCGCCACTTCGGCCACGCCGGCACCACCCGCCCCGCGTCCGAGGTCGACGGCGCTCCCGCCGACGGCATCGTGTTCGAGACCGAGTACGCCGACGCACGCCAGGTCGTGGCCTGGGTGCTCGGCCTCGGGGAGCGCGCGCGGATCATCGGCCCCGACGAGCTGGCGGCCGCGGGCGAGGAGCGCGTGAAGCGCGTGGTCGAGCTGCACGCCGAGCCGCTCGAGCTCGCCAAGGAGGTCGCCCCCACGGCCGTCGAGGAGGACGAGGAGGAGTCAGAGGGCCGCGAGTCGCCGATCCGGCCCGAGCGTTTCGCTCGCCTCGTCACGCTCGCGGGCATCCTCATCTCGGCCGCCCGCAGGAGCGACAAGCTCGACGTCGCCGAGCTGCGCGGCAACCTCCAGATCTCCGAGCAGGAGCTGCGCGAGGACATCGACGTGCTGAACGTCGTGAACTTCGGCGGTGGCTCCTACGTGCTCTACGCCGAGGTGCAGGGCGACCAGATCGAGGTCGACCCCGAGCCCTACGGCGACAACTTCGCCGAGCCCGCGCGGCTGCTGCCGCTCGAGGCCAAGGCGCTCGTGGCCGCCATCGACCTGATCGGCGAGCACCTCGCCGAGGGCTCCCTGGCGAGCGCGCGCGAGAAGATCGTGGCAGCGCTCGGCGGTGACCCCGCCCACGCCGGCCTTCAGATCACCACCGCGAAGGGCGACGACTCCGAGATCGCCCAGGTCGTGTCCGGCGCGATCTCGCAGAACAGGCTGCTGGAGATCGAGTACTACAAGGAGAACGAGGACGCCTTCTCCTCACGCCGCATCGAGCCCTACAAGCTGATGAACGGCCAGGAGGGCTGGTACGTGCACGCGTGGGACCCCGACCGCGACGCTCCGCGCTCGTTCCGCCTCGACCGCATCCGCTCCGCCACCGTGCAGGACGAGACCTTCGAGCGCCGCCCGGGCGTCGAGCCCGACGTGTCGAGCTGGCCGAGGACCGGCGAGGTGCCCGCCTCGCGCCAGGCGCGCGTGTGGATCTCACCCGACCGCGCCCGCTGGGCGAAGGAGGACCGCCGCGTGGTGGCGGAGCTCGCCGACGGTGCGGTGATCGTCGAGCTCCAGTACGCGGGCGGCGACTGGCTCGCCCGCGAGATCCTGAAGGAGGCCGGCGACGCCGTCGTGGTCGAGCCGGACGAGGCCGTCCAGGCCGTGCGCGCCGCCGCAGAAGCAGTGGCCGGCGCCGTCTCACGCTGATCCGACGCAGGCAAGAATCCTGCCCTGACCACCCATACGGTGGTCTAGGCAGGATCGTGTCGCCGAGTGACCTGAGTCGGAAGTTCGGTTGCACCTTGCCGAGCGACCGGGCGTGGCTAGGGACGCACACGGGATGAGGCGATGCCAGAGCATCGGCGATTCCCGTGGGCGGCTCCAGGCGCGGCCGGGCGCCGGGAAGGTGCCCGCGAACTGATGACTCAGGTCACTAGGTAACGCGGAGCGGCTTCGCGCCTGAGCGCGCGGGCGCCGCGCCTTCGCGCGACTCGCCCTCGCGGGCTGCGCCCGACGCCGAAGGCGGCTCGTCCTCCCGGCCCGCTCGGGCCACACGGCCGAGGCCCCACGCGAGAGCGAGGATGAACCCGGCGGCGATCAGAAGCACGACCAGGCCCGCGGCTCCCCAGATCCAGCCCGCCACGTCCTGCTTGCGCTCACGCTGGAGCAGCTCGATCTCGGAGCCGAGCGGGCGCTCGAACTGCGCCGGGGCGGGGATCTCCTTGGCGGGGATCGCCGCGTCCTCGGGCAGGTAAACCGGCGTCGCGGCCATCATGCGGCCGTCGTGGAGGCGGATCTGGGTCTTCCACGGTCCGCCGACGGGCACGGGCTCGGCGGTGCGGTAGACGCCCTCGCCCACGCGGTCGAGCTTCTCGACCACGAGGCCGCCGCCCTGCCAGGCGGTGATGTTCAGCCACGCGGCGTTCTCGGCCGCCGACGGGGGGTCCACCCGCACGGTGGCGGTGGCCTCCCGGTCGGGGCCGGTGGTGCCGGCTGAATCGAGCGTCACGATTGCGCGGGCATCGCGCGGCTCGGTCGTGGCCAGGCCGTTCATCACCAGGGCGACGATGGCGACCATCGCGAAGGCGAACGCCGTGCGCGCGGCCCGCCGCGAGGGCATGTCGCCGAGCAGCGCACAGCCCATCAGCGCGCCGAGCGCGCCCGCCGCGATCCCGCCTGCGATGGAAAGGATGAGCGCCTCCGGCATGAAACCGGTGGTCCACGCGATCGGCATGACCGCGTGAGACCAGGCCCACTCGCTGGCAAAGCCGATGGTGCCGACGGCGAGGCCGGCCAGCACGCCTGTCGCGAGCGGGTTGCGCTCGCGGCTCGCACTGCTACTGGCTCCGCCAGGACCAGCATCGGAGACGTAGAGCAGGAACACAGCCTCGACCGCAAGCGCGGAGCCGAGGTAGATCGGCAGCGCGGGCGTGGTCTCGCCGAGCCCGGGCCCGACGATCAGCGCGATGCCGCCGCGGATGGTGAGGAAGAAGAGAGCGGTGGCGATGGCCGCACCGCGGCCGATCCACATCCGCGCGGCCACGAGGGCCACGCCCGCCGCCACCGCGATCAGCAGCGGCTGGAATACGAAGCGGAACTGCGGCACGCCGAAGTCGAACTCGGCCTGGAAGGTGGAGAGGCCGATGAGCAGTCCGCCCATCACGCCGATGCGACGCATGTTCACCACGCGCTCCGGCGTGATGAGCGAGGAGGTGCGGGCGCTCGGGGGCACCGAGTCGGAGGGCTTCGAGCCGCGGGCGCGCATGCCCTCGATCAGGAGGATCGCCTGGCCGATGAGCGTCATGCCGGCGCCGCCGATGAGCATCAGGTGCGTGGGGCCCCAGAGCGTCACGTCCTGGCCGAAGAGCCGGTGCCACATGTCGTCGAGCGGGAAGCCGGCGAGGGCGAAGCCGCCTGCCGCGGCCATGAGCACGCCGCCGACGGGTGCGTACCAGCCCTTCATGATCTTGATCGGAGCCGGGCCGGGCCTCTCGCCGTTACGCGGGAGCGCAATGGCCAGGCAACCCGCGGCGAAGATGCCGAAGAGGCCGAAGAGGATCAGGTAGTGCGCCGGGTTGGCGAGCGGACCGGCGTCGCGACCGTCGTCGATGTGAAGCGCGATGTCCCAGTACATGCCGAGCAGCGCGATCAACAGCGAGACGGTGGCGACGCCGCTCGGGAGGGCGGCCCAGCCGGGAAGGCCAGAGACCTTCTCGGAGAAGGCGGCGCAGCGCTCGAGCAGCTTGCCCTTGCCGTCGCGGTAGCGCTGGATGAGGAGGAGGAGGGTGCCGGTGGCGACCATCGCGCCAGCGGTGGCGCCGACGATCTCGCCTGTGGCGGCGCCACCCGCGGGCTCGGCACCGGTCGCGGCGAAGGGGAAGAGTGAGAGAAGTGTTTGCATTGACCTATGTTACACCAGATGATGTAACAATTAAACATGTACCCTTCTTCTGTGAGCAACCGCACGGATAACGAGCTGACCATCGACGAGCTCGCACGCGAGACGGGCATGACCGTCCGCAACATCCGCGCGCACCAGTCGCGCGGGCTTCTTCCGCCGCCCTCGGTGCGTGCCCGCACGGGCTACTACGGCCCCGAGCACGTGGCCCGCGTACAGCTGATCCGCGAGCTGCAGGGCGAGGGCTTCAACCTCGAGTCCATCCGCCGCCTGATCGAGGGCTCGAACGGCTCCACCGGCCAGGTGCTCGACTTCACCCGCAAGCTGCGCGAGCCGTTCGAGGACGAGAAGCCGGAGGTGGTGACCGTCGCGCAGCTCGCCGACTCCTTCGGCGCTGAAGGCAACCCCAAGCACCTCGAGAAGGCAATCGAGATCGGGCTCCTGCGGGACCTGGGCGACAACACCTTCGAGCAGCCCTCCCCGCGCCTCGCGGCCGTCGGCAGCGAGCTACGCGACCTCGGCATCTCCACCGATACGACGCTCCAGACCGCCGCGAAGCTCCGCCGCAACGCCGAGCATGTGGCGCGCGACTACGTGAGGCTCTTCCTCGAGGAGGTCTGGCGCCCATTCGAGGAGGCCGGGCGCCCACCCGAGCAGTGGCCGCAGGTGCGCGAGGCGCTCGACCGGCTGCGCCCGCTCGCCGCCGAGTCGCTGGCAGCGATGTTCGGGATCGTGATGAACGAAGCCGTGGACGAGGCCTTCGGCAAGGAGCTCGACCGGTCGAAGAAGCCCAGCCGCAAGCGGAAGTAACCCTCGCACCCTTAGGCTCCGCGCCATGTCTACGATGCTGGTCCCCGCGAAGCGGTAGTCATGCCTTCCCGGCGCGACCTGATCAAGATGGACGAGGAGGAGCTGCACGCCTTCCTCGCCGGCCACAAGGTGGTGACGTGCGCGAGCATGGGCCCGAGCGGCCGCCCGCACCTGATGCCGCTCTGGTACGTGCCGGACGCGAATGAGCTGCGTGCCTGGACCTTCGCCAAGTCCCAGAAGACGAAGAACCTCGAGCGCGACCCGCGCGCCACGCTCCAGGTCGAAGACGGCGTTGAGTACCAGAAGCTGCGCGGCGTGATGATGGAGTGCGACGTGGAGATCGAGACAGACACCGAAAAGGTCGCCGACTTCGGCATGGCCATCTTCGACCGCTACACCGAGGGCGCGCTCGGCGACGAGGTGCGCGAGATGGTGCTCGGCCAGGCCGCGAAGCGCGTGGGCCTCACATTCCGCCCCACCCGCACCGTGTCCTGGGACCACCGCAAGCTCGGCGGCACGTACTAGTGGACAAGCTCAAGGGATTGATCCTCTCCGGCGGCAAGGGCACGCGCCTGCGCCCGATCACCCACACGAGCGCGAAGCAGCTCGTGCCGGTGGCCAACAAGCCGGTGCTGTTCTACGGGATCGAGGCGATGGCGGCGGCCGGAATCGAGGAGATCGGGATCATCATCGCGCCGGAGACCGGCGGCGAGATCCGCGAAGTGGCGGGCGACGGCTCGCAGTTCGGGATCGCGATCACCTACATCGAGCAGGACGCCCCGCTGGGGCTCGCCCATGCCGTGCTCACCGCGGAGGAGTTCCTCGCCGGATCGCCGTTCGTGATGTACCTCGGCGACAACCTCCTGCGCGACGGCATCGTCGAGCTGGTGGAGACCTTCGAGTCGAGCGAGCCCGACGCGATGATCCTGCTCACCCAGGTGCCCGACCCCGAGAACTACGGCGTGGCCGAGCTCGAGGGCGAGCGCGTGACGAAGCTCGTGGAGAAGCCCGAGCGCCCGACCACCGACCTCGCGCTCGTGGGCGTCTACATGTTCACCCCGGCGATCCTCGACGCCGCGAAGGCGATCGAGCCGAGCGCGCGCGGCGAGCTCGAGATCACCGACGCGATCCAGCACCTCGTGGACTCCGGCCTGCGCGTGGACCCGCACATCGTGCGCGGCTGGTGGAAGGACACGGGTCAGGTGCAGGACATGCTCGACGCCAACCGGCTGATCCTCGAGGAGCTCGAGGAGCGCGTGGACGGCGACCTCGTGGACTCGCGGGTGGAAGGCCGCGTGGTGATCGAGCGCGGCGCGCGCCTGGAGCGCTCCACCGTCCGCGGCCCGGCCATCATCGGCGCGAACGCGCACCTCGTGGACGCCTACATCGGGCCCTATACGGCGATCGGCGAACGGGTGACGATCGTGAAGGCCGAGATCGAGCACTCGATCCTGCTCAGCGGCTCGTCGGTACGGGATCTCGCCGGGCGGATGGAGGCGAGCCTGGTGGGCCGCGACGTGTCCATCTCTCGCAGCCCGGCGCTGCCGCGCGCCTACCGCTTCGTCGTAGGTGACTCCGCGGAGATCGCAATCCTGTAGACAGAAGCGATGGCACGCAGAGCGCTACTGGCCGTCGCGCTGATCGCGCTGGTTCCCGCCAGCGCTGAAGCCGCCGGTCTCAGCGCCGGCGCGGGCCGCGCTGACATCACGCCGCCGACGGGTTATTTCACGTTCGGCTACGTGCGCGCCGACTCGAAGCCCACCGGCACGCACACCCGCCTCTACGCGCGCGTGCTCGTGCTCGAGCGCGACGGGCGCAAGGTCGCCCTCGTCGCCGAGGACCTGGGGGGCATCGCCGGCGGCATGCTGGCCGACGCCGCCGCGCTGGTGAAGGACCGCGGATTCAGCGAGCAGAACGTGATCAACTCGGCCTCGCACACCCACATGGGGCCCTCGGGCTACTTCAACTTCGGCACGTTCAACACGGTCTTCCCCTCGAAGGCGACGCTTACGGGGCTGACGACGACCTTCGACTTCTCCGTCGCGGGCGACCCGAAGCTCTACACATTCCTCACCAAGCGCCTCGCCGAGGCGATCAAGCGCGCCGACGAGGACCGCGCGCCCGCCAGCGCCGCCTGGGCCGCGACGACGCTCGAGGGCGTGACCGTGAACCGCTCGGTCGAGGCCCACCTCGCAAACCACGGGATCATCAAGGCCATGGGCGAGGGCTCCCCCGCGATGGACCCCGACGGCCCGGCACACACGCTCGACCGCAACGTGCACGTGCTGCGGGTGGACAAGCTCGGTGCGCCTGCGAAGAAGAAAAAGGCCAAGAAGAAGCGGAAGAGCAAGGCCCGCAAGTCTGCGAAGCGCAGGAGGAAGAAAAAGAAGAAGGCGACCGCGAAGACCACACCGCTCGGCGCCTGGAGCACCTACGCGAACCACGGGACGGTCGTGAAGTACGACTTCAGTGGCTACAGCGGCGACCACCAGGCCGCCGCAAACCGCGTGTTCGAGCACGCGGTGCGGCGCGAGGCCGGCGTGCCCAGCGGCCAGGAGATCGTGAACGTCTACGGGAACGGCGACGAGGGCGACATGTCGGCCGGGCTCACGCGCTCGGGCCCAGCGGCCGCCGAGGAGGTCGGCCGGATGGAGGCCGCGAAGATGCTCGACGCCTGGCGCGACGCCGGCCGGCGCCTGTCCTCGACGCCCGCGCTCGACATGCGCTGGACGCGCGTGTGCTTCTGCGGCCAGCAGACCGAGGGCGGGCGCGTAGACACCCGATCGGTGATCGGCCTTCCGCAGTTCACCGGCTCGGATGAGGCGCGCGGGCCGCTCTACGACGAGACGGGCGTCCCGTTCGAGGATCGCCGCGCGCCCGCCGACGACCCCGTGCAGGGCACGAAGATCCCGGTCGTGCGCGACGCGCATGGCGGAAGCCCGACGGCGGTCCCGATCGCAGTCCTGCGCGTCGGCAACGGACTGATCGCGACCGTGCCCGGCGAGCTGACGATCGAGATGGGCAACCGCGTGCGGGCAGCGGTCCGGCAGGCGTCCGGCGCCACGGGCATCGACCACGTCGCGATCGCCGGGCTCGCAAACGAGTTCCTCAACTACTTCACGACGCCCGAGGAGTACCAGCGCCAGTTCTACGAGGGCGGCGCCACGGTGTACGGGCGCTTCAGCGCGAACGTGATCAAGCTCGGCCTGGCCGACCTCGCCGGGAGGCTGGCCAGCGGGCAGCCCGCCCCACCACCGCACCCCTTCGACCCGACCAACGGGCTGCATCCTGTCTCGGAGCCGTTCAGCGAGGGCGCGGCCACCGGCACCCCGACGCTCCAGCCCGGACCGATCCAGCGGCTCCAGCGCGCACGCTTCGCCTGGCGTGGGGGCCCACGCGGCGAGGACCGCCCCGTCGACACGCCGTTCGTGACAATCGAGCGCCGCGACAAGACCGGCTGGAGCAAGGCGGCCGACGATCTCGGCCTCCAGATCATGTGGAACGTGGATGACGCCGGCGTGTACACCGCGCAGTGGGAGGCGCCGCTCGACTTCCTCACCGGCGACTACCGCTTCGTGGTCACGGCCAACCGCTACCGCGTCGAGTCGAAGCCCTTCGCGCTCGTCCGCGCGCGCTCGGTGGGCGTGCAGGGAGCGCGCCAGGGCGGCACGTTCACCGCGACGCTCACCTACCCGGAGCCGATCCCGAACACCGACCTCACCCACCGTCCCGACGGCCCCGACGGTGGCAGCGTGACCTTCGACGTCGGCGGCAAGGCCGTGACGGTGAAACGGCGGTCGGGTCGCACGTTCTCGGTCCCCGCGCCCGCCGGCACGCCGGTCGCTGTGGCCGAGGGCAGCGCGCGCGACCGCTTCGGCAACCTGAACGCCACCGCACTGCCCGCCGGCGCCGCACGCAACGCGGCACGGGCGCGCAACGCCCGGGCCGTATCCGCGTACATGCGCAGGCACCCGCCGTCCGACGCCGAGCGGATCACGAACGCTCCGCTGGACGGCCTTCGTTAGCTAGCTTGCCTCCCATGAAGCTGCTCGTGACCGGCGCCGCCGGGTTCATCGGCTCTACCTTCCTGCGCGTGCTTGCGGAGGAGCACCCCGACGACAAGATCGTGGTGCTCGACAAACTCACCTACGCGGGGCGGCGCGAGAACCTGCCGGCCGACACCTACCTGCAGGTCGGCGCGATCGAGGACCCCATCGCCGTGCGCGAGGCGATGGAGGGCGCCGACGCGGTGGTGAACTTCGCGGCGGAGTCCCACGTCGACCGCTCGATCGCCGAGCAGGACGTGTTCGCGATCACCCACGTGATCGGCACGAGCGTGCTGCTCGACGCCGCCCGCGAGCTCGGCGTGTCGCGGTACCTGCAGGTCTCGACCGACGAGGTGTACGGGTCTATCGACGAGGGCTCCTTCACCGAGCGCTCGCCGCTCGATCCCTCCTCGCCGTACTCCGCGACGAAGGCCGCGGGCGACCTGCTCGTCTCCGCGCACGCGCACACCTACGGGATCGAGGCGGTGATCTGCCGCGGCTCGAACAACTACGGCCCGCGCCAGTACCCGGAGAAGCTGATCCCGCTGATGATCCTGAACGCCCTCCACGGCGACGCGCTGCCGGTCTACGGCGACGGCAAGCAGGTGCGCAACTGGCTCTATGCCGAGGACTTCTCCCGGGCGATCGACCTGGTGCTGCGCAAGGGCAACCCGGGCGAGGTCTACAACGTCGGCGGCCCCGATGAGACCTTCAACCTCGACGTGGTGCAGCGCATCATCGAGGCCACGGGCGCCTCGGAGGACCTGATCCAGTACGTGACCGATCGTCCCGGCCACGACCGCCGCTACTCGCTCTCCTCGGACAAGGTGCGGGCACTCGGGTGGGAGCCCTCACGCGACTTCGCGACCGGCCTCACCGAGACCGTCGAGTGGTACCGCGCGAACGCGGACTGGTGGGCGCCGATCCGCTCGGGGGACTACCGCGCCTACTACGAGGAGCACTACGGCTTGAAGCTCGGCTGATGGCCGCGGGCTGCAAGCGGATCGCGGAATCCCAGCGATTCGAGTGGTTCATCATCGGCGTGATCGTCGCCAACGCGCTGGTGCTCGGCGCGGGGACCTACGGCGGGATCGACGACGCCGTGGGCGGCGCGCTCGAGGCGGCGACTTCGTCTTCCTCGTGATCTTCACGATCGAGATCGCCATCCGTCTCACCGCCTACGGGAAGCGACCCCAGGACTTCTTCAAGACCGGCTGGAACGTGTTCGACTTCTTCGTGGTGGCGGCCGCCTACCTGCCGGGGGTGCGCGAGAACACCACGTTGCTGCGGCTGGTGCGGCTGCTGCGCGTCTTCCGCCTGGTCTCGGTACTGCCCGACATGCGGGTGCTGATCACCGGCATCTACCGCAGCGTCAAGCCGCTCGCGAGCCTCGGCGTGCTCACGGTCCTGCTGCTCTACGCCTACGGGATGCTCGGCTGGATCCTCTACTCCGACCACGATCCCGACCGCTTCGGGACCATCGGCCAGGCGATGCTCACGCTCTTCACGGTCCTCACGCTCGAGGGCTGGCCGGACGTGCTCGACAAGGCGATGGATCTGTCGGCCTGGTCGGCGCTCTACTTCGTCTCGTTCGTGATCCTCTCCTCGCTGATCCTCTTCAACGTGGTGATCGGGATCGTGATCTCCTCGATCGAGAAGGCGCGCGACATCGTGCGCAGGGAGGAGCGGGTCGCCGAGCGCAAGGAGCTCGAGCAGAGCGGCCGCGGCATGGAGATGGACGAGCACCTCGCGGCGATACGTGCCGCGGTGGACGGGCTCGAGGAGCGCATCCAGGTGAGCGAGGAGCCGGGGTCTTCGTAACCTGAAAGGGGTGCCCCCCGCCCTCGACACGCGCGCGCTCACCAAGCGCTACGACGACGGGACGCTCGCGCTCGAGAACTTCGACCTCACGATTCCCGAGGGCAGCTTCTTCGGGCTGCTCGGCCCGAACGGCGCGGGCAAGACGACGCTCATCAACGCGGTGTGCAACCTCATCCGCGTCACCGCCGGGGAAATCCTGATCTTCGGTCAGCCGACCACCGCGCTCGACGCGCGCCGGCAGGTCGGGCTCGCCGAGCAGGACATCAACCTCGACCGCTTCCTGTCCGTGCGCGAGACGCTGATCTACCACGGCGGTTACTTCGGTATGGAGAAGGACGACGCCGAGGGCCGCGCGGACGAGATGATCGACGCGTTCGACCTGCGTGCCAAGGCCGATGTCCGCACGCCCAAGCTCTCGGGCGGCATGCGCCGCCGCGTGCTGCTCGCGCGCGCGCTCATGCACCGGCCGAGGCTCGTGATCCTCGACGAGCCGACGGCGGGGGTCGACTTCGAGCTGCGCACGGAGCTGTGGCGCTACATCCGCCAGCTGCACAGCGAGGGCACCACGATCCTGCTCACCACCCACTACCTCGACGAGGCCGAGACGCTCTGCGAGGAGATCGCGCTCATCCGCGGCGGCCGGCTGATCGCGCGCGACTCCGCGGACGGGCTGCGCGAGCGCTTCGGCGCCGACTCCCTCGCCGACGTCTATGTGAAGGCGATGGCCACGGCTCCGTGACCGGGATGACGGGCATGACCGGCTTCCGCTGGCTCGCACGGCGCGAGGTGCTGCGCGTATCGAAGCTCTGGACCCAGACGGTGCTCGCGCCCGTTCTCTCCTCGCTGCTCTTCATCCTCGTGTTCGGGCTGTCGCTGGGCGACCGCATCCGCGACATCGACGGCTTCGCCTACAGCGAGTTCATCGTGCCCGGGCTGATCGCGATGGCGATGGTGCAGGCCGCGTACAACAACAACGCCTCGACCATCTACCAGGCCCGCTCGGACCGCTACGTGAACGACGTGCTCTCAGCGCCCATGCACCCGTGGCAGATGAACCTGGGCTTCATCGTCGGCGGCTTCGTCCGCGCCCTGATGATCGGCACCGCGCTCACGCTCTGCGCGATCCCGCTCACGCATGTGCCGCTCGAGCAGCCGCTGGCGCTGGCCCTGGCGGTGGTGCTCTCGCTGGTGCTCTTCTCAGCGCTCGGCACGGTGGTCGGGATCTTCGCCGAGCAGTGGGACCACACGGCCTTCATCTCGAACGTGCTGATCCTGCCGCTGGCGTTCGTGGGCGGGGTCTTCTACTCCGTGTCGCTACTCCCCTCGCCGTGGGAGGAGCTCTCGCACTTCAACCCGATCTTCTACCTCGTGCAGGCGATGCGCTACGGATTCCTCGGTGAGTCCGACGTATCGCCGGTGCTCGCGCTCGGCGTGACCGCCGCCCTCGCTATCCCCACCTACCTCTGGGCGCAATGGCTCTTCTCGAGCGGCCGGAAGCTGAAGGCCTAGCCGCCCTCGAGAAGCGGATCGTCTCCTGCCGGGCCTGCCCGCGGCTCGTGGAGTGGCGCGAGCGGGTGGCGCGGGAGAAGAGGGCCGCGTTCCGCGATGAGGAGTACTGGGGCCGGCCCGTGCCGGGCTTCGGTGATCCCCGGGCACGGGTGTATGTGCTCGGCCTCGCCCCGGCGGCGCACGGCGCGAACCGCACCGGGC
>JACCYP010000096.1 GCA_013696425.1 Thermoleophilaceae bacterium | reverse complement strand
ACCCGGTGCTCCTCACGGTGCCCGGAACCGCCCGCTTCGGAGCCTGGGAGGTGGAGGCGCGGATCGACGGGCGCGGCGAAGTGTCCCTCTCGCGCGCGGCACTCGGCAGCGCGGCGACCGTGCGCGGCTGGCGCGAGGGCGACCGCATGCGCCCGGCCGGCCTCGGCGGCTCGAAGGCGCTCAGCGACCTCTTCACCGACGCGAAGGTGCCGCGCGCGCTGCGCGCGACGCTGCCGGTGGTGGAGTCGGGCGGCGATATCGCCTGGGTGGCGGGCGTCGCCACGGGCGAGGCCTTCGCCGCTGGCGAGGGCGACCCGCAGGCCTGCCTCTCGGCTCGCCGGCCGTCCACCTGATCCATACACTCGCCCGCGTGCGCATCGGGAAGATCCTCGTCCAGCCCGACGACCTCGCCCACCGGGTGCAGGAGCTCGGCAGGGAGATCTCGGCCGAGTACGAGGGCCGCGAGCTCTTCCTCATCGGCGTGCTGAAGGGCGCCGTCTTCTTCCTCAGCGACCTCATGCGCGAGATCGACGTGCCGTGCCAGGTGGACTTCATGGCGGTCGCCTCCTACGGCTCCTCGACCGACTCCTCGGGCGTCGTGCGGATCCTCAAGGATCTCGACGCGCCAATCGACGGCCGCGACGTGTTGATCGTCGAGGACATCGTCGATTCCGGCCTCACCCTCAACTACCTGCTGAAGACGCTCAAGGCGCGCAATCCGGCAACGCTGGAGGTCTGCGCGCTGCTCACCAAGCCCGAGCGCCGCAAGGTCGATCTGCCCATCCGCTGGACCGGATTCGAGATCCCGAACCGCTTCGCGATCGGGTACGGCCTCGACCACGCCGAGCGGTATCGCAACCTGCCGTACGTAGCCGCGTTGGAGGTCTCCGATGCTGGTCCGGCGTAAGCCGTAGCAGTGAGAGTGGCCCCGGTTAGACTGTTTTCCCTATGAGCAGGTTCTTCAAGAGCGCGGCGTTCCCGATCTTGATCGTGGTGGTGCTCGCCTTCTTTGCCCAGAAGCTGATCTCTCCAGGGAAGACCGAGAAGGTCCCCAACTACACGGAGTTCATGCAGCAGCTCGATGGCGGCCAGCTCAAGTCCGTCACGATCAACACGAAGAACAACACGCTCGACGTGACCAAGAAGGGCCAGGAAAAGAAGTACTCGGTCGGCTATCCGAGCAACACCGAGCAAAACCTGATCAACACCCTCGAGGCCAACAAGGTCCAGACCCAGGTCAAGGGCAAGAGCGGTGGCGGCTGGCTCACGGTCCTCACCTACGTCCTGCCGTTCGTGATCTTCCTGCTGTTCTGGCTGTTCATCATCAACCAGATGCAGGGCGGGGGATCGAAGGTCATGTCCTTCGGCAAGTCCCGCGCGAAGCGCATGTCTGTCGACGCGCCGAAGATTACGTTCCGCGACGTGGCCGGCGTCGACGAGGCCGTCGAAGAGCTCCACGAGATCAAGGAGTTCCTCGAGAATCCGAAGAAATTCCAGGCGCTCGGCGCCCGCATCCCGAAGGGCGTGCTGCTCTACGGACCGCCGGGCACCGGCAAGACCCTGCTCGCGCGCGCCGTCGCTGGTGAGGCGGGCGTCCCGTTCTTCTCGATCTCGGGCTCTGACTTCGTCGAGATGTTCGTGGGCGTCGGCGCCTCGCGTGTGCGCGACCTCTTCGAGCAGGCCAAGCAGAACTCCCCCTGCATCATCTTCATGGACGAGATCGACGCCGTCGGCCGCCATCGCGGCGCCGGCATGGGCGGCGGTCACGACGAGCGCGAGCAGACGCTCAACCAGCTCCTCGTCGAGATGGACGGCTTCGAGATGAAGGACAACATCATCCTGATCGCGGCCACCAACCGGCCCGACATCCTCGACCCCGCATTGCTGCGACCGGGCCGTTTCGACCGCCAGATCGTGGTCGACCGTCCCGACCGCAAGGGCCGCGCCCACATCCTCGCCGTGCACACGCGCGGCAAGCCCTTGGCGAAGGCCATCGAGCTCGACACCCTTGCGGCGCAGACGCCCGGCTTCACCGGCGCCGACCTCGCGAACCTCGTGAACGAGGCCGCGCTGCTCGCCGCCCGTACCGGCCACCGCGAGATCGATCACAACCACCTCGAGGAGGGGATCATGCGCGTGATCGCGGGTCCCGAGAAGAAGACCCGCGTGATGAGCGAGAAGGAACGCCGCGTCACCGCCTTCCACGAGATGGGCCATGCGATCGTCGCCCACTTCCTCGAGAACACCGACCCGGTCCACAAGATCTCCGTGATCTCGCGCGGCCAGGCGCTCGGCTACACGATCTCGCTGCCGACCGAGGACAAGTTCCTCACCACCCGCGCGGAGCTCTCGGACACGATG
>JACCYP010000095.1 GCA_013696425.1 Thermoleophilaceae bacterium | reverse complement strand
GGCGAGGACCGGCACGAGCCGGGTTGCCAGCGCCGCCGTCAGCGCCGAGCGCGGCGAGATCCTGCGCAGCCCCCGCATCAGCTCGTCCGGATCGACCGCCGCCGAGAGCAGCGACGCGCCCACCACGATCGTCACGAAGCGCAGGCCGGACACCGCGCCGAAGGCGAGCGCCTCCAGCGTCACGTCGAAGCGGTGCCCGAGGAAGGTGCCTCCGCGGATCAGCAGCGTGTCGCCCTCCTGGTAGACGAGTGGGTTCACGAGCGTGATGAGCAGGCCGAACGGCAGGGCGAACCGCAGCGAGCGCCGCACCTGCGCGCCGACCCCGGCCGCCGCGCCGGCGAGCAGGATCGCGGCGAGGAGGGCAAGCAGGGCGAGCGGCGACTGGAGCAGCAGCGCGGCCATCGGGAAGGCGAGCGCGTAAAGCGCGCCGACGCCCGCCCGCGCGGAGTGCAGCGGGCTCGGCCTGCGAACGTAGACGGGTACGAGCGATCCCATGCTCAGCGCACCGGCAGCTTCACGGGGCCGTCCGGGGTCGCCGCCACGGCGAACGCGTCGCGCAGCGTGTTCTCCTCGAGCGCATTCGCGGCGAGCTCCACGCCCGCATCGTCGGCGCCGGTCACCATCCACACCGGGCCCTGCTGCTCGAGCGCCATCACGGCCACGAGGCCCGATCCGGGCGGTGCCTCACGGGCCAGCTCCCCCTGCGGGTCGAGCAGCTCGAGCGCGCGGCGCCCGCCCCTGCCGAAGCGCGCGAACACTCCGCTTCTGCCAGGCCCCTCGGCGAGCAGCGACGGCGCCTGCGCCTTGCGGATCCGGTCGAAGCGCCCCACCACCACGCGGATCACCTCGGCGCCCGCGACCGACCCGAGCGAGGAGCGCGAGGCGGTGACCCCGGCGTCGCCGAGACGGCTCTCGGCCGTGTCGCACGCCTCCCCTGCATCGGCGCATTCGAGCCGCACCGGAAGCTTCTTGCCCTCGAAGCCGTTCACCATCGGCTCCGGGAAGGCGCCGACGATCGCCGGCACCCGCATCGCCCCCTCCCACTCGCGGTAGTCCCACTGGATCACGTCGTTCGGTTCCACCTCGCGCTCGGCCGCGCCCGTGCCGGCCTCCATCCCGTTGACGAAGTAGAACCAGTCCTTGCGCCCGCCCGACGATGTCGAGCCGAGGCCGTCGATCGACTTCACGAACTTGCCGCCGTAGCTCGTGTCCACCCGTTTTTCACGCGAGCGCAGCAGGCGCATCACGGTCTCCCCCTCGCGGATCGGGTCTGCGGCCGCCTCGGCGAGGAGCTCCTGGCCAAAGTCCCGCGTCACGCGCAGCTGCGCGCCCGCGTCCTTCTCCTCACCCGGGCCCACCCCGCACCCGGCGAGCAGCACCAGCGGGAGGAGGGCGAGCCGCCTCACACGTCCTCCGGGAACGAGGACACGAGCCCCGCGCCGCTCGCCTGCACGCGGCCTGATCCGGGCGAGACCTCGACCGTCGCCACGCCGGCGGCATCGACGGGCGTCCCGTTCACGCTCACCCCCGCGGGGGCGGCGACGCACTTTCCGCGGTCATCGCAGGCCGTGACGGTCACGGTCACGCGCTTCGGCCCTGGGCCGGCAACCGGCTGCGACTTGGTGTGGAGTGTGCGCTGGCAGCTCGCGCTCGTGGCGTCGAGGCGGCAGTAGAACCACAGGATCTGTGCGCCGCGCTTGATGCGCCCGCGCCCGAACGGCCCGCTCGGATCGGCCGCTCCGGCCGTGCCGACCTTCGTGCCGACCTTGTACACCCACCCGTCCTGGCCCCTGTTCGAGCGCCCGGCAAGCTTGGTCACGAACAGGCCGGAGGCGTCGCGCGCGCGGGGGGAGCAGGAGCCGTAGTCGCGCAGCGCCGGCTTCGGACCGCTCGCGAGCAGCGCCGCGAGCGCCGTGTTCTCGGGCACCGCGCAGCGCTTGCCGCGCACCGAGACGGTGCGCTGCCCGGCGCTCACCGTCTCCGGTGAGCCGGAGTCCACCGCCACCTCCACGGTCGCCGGCCGGGCCGCGGCACCGGCCGGGATCAGTGCGATCCCGGCCAGCGCCATGAGCCCCGCGCGCTTCACTTGGTCACCTTGAACTTCACCTGCTCGGTATCGGCGTTCTGGGCCCTGTCGAGCGCCTTCACGTCCACCGTGTAGCGCCCGGCGGGAGGTGCCTTCGGCAGCAGGTAGGAGTACGCGGCCTTGTCGCCGAGCCGGATGAACCGGGCTCGCCTGCAGCTGCCGCGCCTTGTCCACACCTCTCGCTTGGCGGAAAAGTACTGGCATCCCGCCGCGGTCTTGCGGCGCAGCTTCAGGTAGACCTGGAGGAGCGCCGTGTCCTCGTCGGCCCTGCCCGCGAAGCGCCGCGGTCCCCGCTTCCTGTAGGTCCTCCCGTTCCTCACGGAGGAGATCGAGACCCTGGGGGCCTTCGAGTCCTTCACCAGGACGCCCGGCCCGAAGCCGGACCCGGCGGCGCCCGGAGTGGCGGCGCCGCAGTCGGACTGGCCCGCCACCGGCACGCACACCGACACCGCATTCGAGCGGATCGCGCCGGCCCGGGTGGCCTTGAACGTCTTCAGCCCGGGGCTGTCGAACGCCACCGAGGTGTTTCCGCCCGCATCGGTCGTGGCGCCGGCCACGGACGCACCGGCGCTCGGCGAGAGCACACCGTCGTCGCCGTACTGCCTCACCTGGACGGCGAGGGGCCGGCCCACGCCGACGATGTTCGACGCTGCGGTGAGGGCCTGGTTGGGAACGCCGAAGTCCTGGCGCGAGAAAAGGACCTGGTCGCCCGGCCCGACCTGCTCCTGGCAGCCGCCGGTCTGGAGGCCGACCCGGTTCTTCACGACGTACCAGAAGGCTCCGCCGAAGGGCTCGTTTATGGCGCCGTCGGCGCCGATCCGCTCTACGAGGAAGTCGTCGATTCCGAAGTTGCCGTAGCGGCCGTCCCAGCTGAAGGCCCCGGTGTCCTCGGCGGTCTCCAGCGCGCCGGTGACGGTCGGGCCGGCGCTCGGATGCGCGCCGTTGTTGGTTCCATCGCATACGTGCGTCCCGCCGGCGGCGGTGCTGACACTGCGTGCGTCGGTGGTCACCGGACCCTCGAAGTAGGTCTGGCCGGGTCCTTCGATCCGGAGGTTCACCGTCGTCGGCGCACCAAGTGCGCTCGAGCAGCCGATGGCTGTGGTGGTGGCCACGAGGGCCAGGGTGAGTCGGTTCATTCAGGAGCCTCCCCTTCCGCGAAGGGATAGTGGCTTCGGCCGGAGGCAGGTCTCCTGGCTTCCGATCGTCACCTGCTCCGCGCCTTCCCGGGTGGCTATCGCCTTCCCAGTGGCCTAATCGCGGCTCAGACCTGATCGGTCACAGTGGCGGGACCGCACCGGATTTTCACCGGACTTCCCTTGACCACCGGCCCTAGTGGCGGGGAAGTGTACCCGGACCTAGCGACGCCTGGAGGTGGTCAGCGAGAGCACGGCCGCCACGACCGCCGCACCGGCGCCGGCCACGGCGGCGGCGCCGATCACCGCCGAGGTGTGATCACGGGCGAAGTCGGCGGCCGCGGGGAGGCGGCCGAGCACGAGCGTGAGCGCGGTCAACGCGAGGACGGCCGCCGCAGCGAGCGCAGCGGTCCAGCCGGCGCGGATCTCGTTCGGGTCGAGCACCCGCCTGGCCACGTCGCGGCCGGTGCGCTCGGGCCAGCGGGCATCGGCGTGGCGCAGGCCGGCGAGGAACACGAGCGCGTAGGTCACCGCGAGCAGGTAGCCGCCGACCACGTCGCTCGGGAAGTGCCAGCCGAGGATCAAGAGCGAGAAGGAGACGCCTAGGGTGAAGACCGCGGCGCCGACCGCGACCAGCGGGCGCCAGGCGCGCGGCGCCACGAGCACGGCGGCCAGCGCAAGCGTCATCGACGCGGTGGCGTGCCCGCTCGGAAAGGCGGCCACTGCGATCTGGGCACTACCGAGGAAGTCGTGCGGGCGCTCGTGCGCGAGGAGCGGCTTGAGGATCTGGGACGAGAGCGCCGCCAGCGGCACCACGATGCCGATCGCCGCGGCGTAGCGAGGGCCGCGGCGCGCGTAGGCCACCAGCACGATCGCGAGCGTGAATAGCGCGAACGGCCCCTCGTTCGCGAGCGCCGAGGAGCGCTCGGCGAGCCAGTCCATCCGGGGCCCCCGGAGGTTCACGAAGCCCTCGAGTGCTGCGCCGTCGATCCACTCGATCGGGCCGACCGCGTACGCGCCCAGTAGCACGAGCACGAACAGTGCGGCGGAACCGGCGGCGAGAAACAGCAGGGTGCGAGGCTTGTAGAGCATCGTCATCGAGGGTAACCCCGCGCCCGTCGGTGGTTTCGGCGGCGCTAGAATCGCCCGTTGCTCACGCCTCCATCGTCTAGTGGCCTAGGACGCCGCCCTCTCACGGCGGAAACAGGGGTTCGACTCCCCTTGGAGGTACTCGCCGGCCGGCGGCGGCGCGCCTACCTGCGCTTGTGCGCGTACATGTCCTTGTCGGCGCGAGCGGTGAGCTGTTCCAGGCTGTCGTCCCCACCGAGGCGGGCCAGGCCGACGGTGATCGAGCCCTCGGCCTGCTCCACGGCCTTCTGGATCCCTTCCATGCGGTGCGCGCCGGCCTCGAGGTCCATGTTCGAGAGCCCGCACAGAAACTCGTCGCCGCCGACCCGGACAACGGGGTCATATGAGCGCAGCCCGGCTTTCAGCGAGGTGACGACGGACTTGAGCAGCGCGTCACCGGCGGCATGGCCGAGGTCGTCGTTGCGCTTCTTGAGGTTGTCGACGTCGACACAGGCGAGTACGAACGGCTCACCCGAACCGCGCGAGCGGTCGATCTCGTTCTGGAGCATCACCTTCCCGAGATCGCCTCCGTACGCACCGGTCAAACCGTCCAGCTGGGCGTGCTCGAGGTCCTGCGTCGCCCGGCGGCCGTCAGCCGCCGCCGAGTCGCGATCGGACGCAGCAGATTTGCGATCGGTTGCGGCGCTCTCGCGGTCGGCGGCCGCGTTTTCGCGCTTGCGTTCGCTGGCTTCGACCTGAGCGTCCGCGATGGTCGCCTCGTCCGCTACGAGGCGGCGCTCACCGCGACCCGCCTCGAGGTCGCGGGCGTCGGCCGCCACATCCCGTGAGCCCGCACTGGTGTCGCGCTTGCGCGCGGCGTCCGAGGACCCGGTCCCCGCGTGGCCGTCTGGCTCCGCCTCCCCTCGGTCCACCAGGGCGCTATCGCGGTCGCCCGCTGCACTCGCGCGGTCGGCGGCCGCGTCTTCACGGGCCCCCGCGCTCACCTCGAGGCGCGCCCGGCCGGCCGCTCCTTCGCGTGCGAGCCGGGCCTCCTGCTCGTGCTCGGCGACATGATCCCGTTCGTCGGCCGCGAGGTCTCGCGAGAACGCCGCCACGTCTCGCAGCCGGGCGGATTCATCACGTGCGGTGAGGCCGTCCGACTCGGTCTGGCTGGACGGTGCGCCGTCGGTGGCCGGGGACTCCCGGGCCGCCGCTGCCTCAGCCTGGGAAACGGGATTCCGGGAGAGCGGCGCAGGGCGTCCCAGGTGGTACCCCTGCGCGTAGTCGACCCCATCCCGCCGGAGCAGTTCGAGGGTCTGCTCGTCTCCGACGCCTTCGGCGACCGTCTCCTTGCCGAGCGCGTTGGCCATGTGGACGATGCTCTGCACGAGCGCGCGGTCCGGTTCGCTGGTCGCCATCTCGCGGACGAACTGGATGTCGATCTTCACCAGCGAGATGGGGAACTCGCGAAGGTAGGTGAGCGACCCATATCCGGTTCCGAAGTCGTCAAGCGACAGCGAGCACCCCAGCGCGACCAGCCGGTCGGCGAAGCGGCGACCGGCCTTGACGTCGAGCATCAATGCCGTTTCGGTGACCTCGAAGGTGAGGTCCTCGGCGGCCGCCCCGGTTCGCTCGATCTCGTGCTCGATATGGAGCAGGGTCTCCCCCCGGCCCATCGACTTGGCCGACAGGTTGGCGGACACGCTCTGGCCGGTCGCTGCCAGGGCCACCGCCTCGGCGATGACCCAGCGGTCGACGTCGTTGATCAGGCCGTACTTCTCCGCCGCCGGGAGAAACTCGCCGGGCGCGATGATCTCACCGGTCTTCGCGACCATTCTCAGCAGTAGCTCGTGGTAGAGGATCTCCCCCGAGCTGAGGCTGACGATCGGCTGCCCGTAGAGCATGAAGCGCCCGTCGATGAGTGCCTCGCGTACCTGATCGAACCAGGCGACATGCCGGCCGAGCGCCTCCGTGCGATCACGTTCGACCAGCTTGAGGCTGATGTCCCGGAACGCGATGACGCTGCCCGTGCCCTCGGCGAGGGTGATCGGCGTGACCGAACACGACACCGGCAGCGCCGTGCCGTCCGTCCGCCAGAACGTGTCCTCCTCGACATGGATCGGCTTCCCGGTGGCAGCGGCCAACGGGCATTCCTCAACCGGAAACGGCGTCCCGTCGGCGCGGGTGTGGTGAAACGTCGGGTGGGGCTTGCGCCCGAGCAGCTCCTCCTCCGACTGATAGCCCAGCATCCGCATCGCCGCGGGGTTCACGTATGCCAGGAGCCCTTCGGTGTCGACGACGTAGAGCCCGTCGACCACGCTGTCGGCGATCGCCCGCGCGAGGGCCGCGGCGCCCTCTGCCTTGGCCTCGGCCTTCTTACGATTGGTGATCTCGTGGGTCACGGAGTAGAGGACCCCGTCGCGGGCGACGGTCGTCCACTGAAGCCAGAGGTATTCGCCGTCGCGCTTGCGATAGCGATTCTCGAAGGCGATCACCGGCGACCCACCGGCAATCGTCGCTGCCGCGGCGACAGTCTTCTCGACATCGTCGGGATGCACGAAGGAGATGAACGGTTCGGCCATCAACTCCTCGTTCGTCCACCCGAGTGTCCGCTCCCAGGCCGGATTCAGGTGGGTGAAGTAGCCCTCGGCCGATGCGGTCCCAAGCATGTCGAGTGACAGCTCGAAGAGCTGGAACACTGGATCTTCCGGCGGGCGGTTCGTGGGCGAGTCCACGACCTACTCCTCACACTTCGCGTCGAAAACGTTCAGAGTCTAGCCGTCCGGGGGCGGCTACGGCAAGGCCGCGCCGCGCCGCGCCGCGACGTAATGTGCCCGCCATGACGGGCACCCCCGACTTCCAGGAATGGGAGATCGAGCTTCACGGCCACCGCGTGATCTACCGGATCGCCGGCAGCGGTCCGCCGGTGGTGCTGATCCACGGGATGAGGACGCCGACTGGGGCGAGCTGATCTCCTCGCGCGCGCCGCGCAGGCACCGCGTGTCCGGCGCCGCGGCCTGAGCTAGCCGGCCACCGCCGCGGCCACCGCGGGGTTCACGACCTCGCCGCCGCGCACGTTCACGCCGAGCTCGAGGCCGGGGTCGCGCTCGATCGCGCCGTCGAGTCCGTGATCGGCGAGCGCCAGCACGTAGGGCAGCGTCGCGTTCGTGAGCGCGTAGGTGGCGGTGATCGGCACGGCGCCCGGCATGTTGGTCACGCAGTAATGGGTGATGCCGTCGACCTCGAAGGTCGGGTCGGAGTGCGTGGTGGGGCGCGAGGTCTCGAAGCAGCCGCCCTGGTCGATCGAGACGTCCACGAGCACGGCGCGCTCCTTCATCAGCCCGAGCTGCTCGCGCGTCACGACGTTCGGCGCACGCGCCCCGTGGATGAGCACCGCGCCGATCACGAGGTCCGCCTGGGGCAGCATCTCCTCGATCGCGAGCGTCGAGGAGTAGACGGTCGACGCGCGGCCCGCGAACGCGAGGTCGAGCTCGCGCAGGCGGTCGAGCGAGCGCTCGAACACGAACACGTCGGCCTCCATCCCGATCGCGATGAACGCCGCATTCATGCCCACCACGCCGCCGCCGATCACGAGCACGGTGGCCGCCGGCACGCCCGGCACGCCGCCGAGCAGCACACCCCGCCCGCCGAGCGGCTTCTCGAGCATGAACGCGCCCGCCTGCGTCGCGATCTTGCCCGCCACCTCGCTCATCGGCGCGAGCAGCGGCAGCCGCCCGCGCGCGTCCTCCACCGTCTCGTAGGCCACGCACGTCGCGCCCGAGCCGACCAGCGCGCGGGTGAGCTCGGGGTCCGGCGCGAGGTGCAGGTAGGTGAAGAGCAGTTGACCCTCGTGCAGCATCGCGACCTCTCGCGGCTGGGGCTCCTTCACTCCGAGCACCATCTCGGCCTCGGCGAACACGCCCTCGGCATCCGGGAGGATGCGCGCACCCTGGGTCTCGTAGTCGGCGTCGGAGATCGCGCTGCCCTCCCCCGCCCCCGCCTGCACGAGCACCTCGTGGCCGTGGTCGGCGAGCTCGCGCGCTCCCGCGGGCGTGAGCGAGACGCGGTACTCGTCCGGCTTGATCTCGGTGGGGACGCCGACCTTCATTGCGGCGACCCTATGTCACCCCTTGCCGCCGATCGTCGCGAGCTCGCGCGCGCCGGCGCTCAGCCGCGCATCGCGCGGGCGATCACCACGCGCTGGATCTCGTTCGTGCCCTCGTAGATCTGTGTGATCTTCGCGTCGCGCATCATGCGCTCGACGGGGTACTCGGTCACGTAGCCATAGCCGCCGAGCACCTGTATCGCCTCGACCGTGACGGCCATGGCGGTGTCCGAGGCGAACAGCTTCGCCATTGAGGTCCACTTGTTCAGCTCGGGGTCGCGCCTGCCCTCGGCGCGGTCGGCCAGCGCCGAGGCCTTGTAGACCAGTTCGCGCGCCGCGGCGGTGCGCGTCTCCATGTCCGCGAGCTTGAACTGGATGCCCTGGAGCTCGTTGATCGGCTTGCCGAAAGCGATCCGCTCCTTCGCGTACTCGTTGGCGTAGTCGGTTGCGCCCTGCGCGATGCCGACCGCCTGCGCCGCGGCGCCGAGGCGGGTGCGCTCGAGGGTGCCGAGCGCCACGGCCATGCCGCGGCCGACCTCGCCGATCACGTTCTCGGCCGGTACGCGGACGTCGGTGAAGGACGGCTGCCCGGTCGGCGATCCGCGGATGCCGAGCTTCTTCTCGAGCTTGCCGGGATCGAACCCCTCGCTGTCCTTGTCGACGACGAACGCGGTGACGCGCTTGTTCTCGCGGTCGGTCATGGCGAACACGATGTAGTAGTCGGCGATCGTGGCGTTCGTGATCCAGTTCTTCTGGCCGTTCAGCACCCAGTCCTCGCCGTCCTGCACCGCGGTGGTGCGCATCGCGGCGGCGTTCGAGCCGGCCTCGGGTTCGGACAGGGCGAAGGCGGGCGACCACTCGCCGCTCGCGCACTTCGGCAGGTACTTCTGCTTCAGCTCGTCGGAGCCGAACAGGGAGATCGGCAGCGTACCGAGCTCCTGAACCATGAGGATGAGCGAGCTCGAGGCGCATGCCTTGGCGATCTCCTCGACCGCGACCTGGAGCATGAGCGTGCCGGTGCCCATGCCGCCGAACTCCTCGGCGATCGGCAGGCCGAGGATGTCGTGGGAGCCGAACAGCTCGCGGATGTCCCACGGGTATTCGCCGCTCTCGTCGATGTCATGCGCGCGCGGGCGCACCTTCTCCTCCACCATCTGGCGGATCGTGTCGCGGAAGTCCTTGTGCTCCTGGGGAAGGTCGTAGATGTCGCTCATCGGCGGCGGACTGTATCGGCGTATCTACCCTCTTGGACGTGAGCCAGCCCACTCCCGACCGGGACTTCGCAGAACCGCTCGCCGACCACTACGTGCGGATCGCCGGGCGCGACTACCGCCGCGAGCGCCTCGGGCCTGAATGGATCCTGGAGCGCTTCCCGGAGTAGCACTGCGGGTGCAGGAGGGCTCGAAGCCCCACGGCCACCGGCTGCTCGAGGCCATGCGCGAGGAGCACGCGTTCACGAGCCTGTCCCACTCCGGCGGGCTCGTCGCGGTGGCCGGCGCGGATGCGGCCGTGGGCATTGATATCGAGGCGATGCGGCCGGGCCGCCGCTGGGCCGAGATCGCCCGGCGGACCTGGGGCTCGACACCCGCCGGCGAGGCGGAGTTCTACGAGAAGTGGACCCTCCACGAGGCGCTCTTCAAGGCTCGCGGTGAAGGCCTTGAAGCGGGTACCGACGGCTGGCTGACCGCCGCCCTCGACGTGCCGCCCGGCTACGCGGGCAGCGTCGTGCTCAGCGTCGTGCTCAGCGTCGGCGATCCCTAGCCGAGCACGCTGCGCGCACGCCACATCCGCAGCGGGTTGCCCTTCGGGCGCAGCTTGCCCCTGAGCATCGCGCGGCGCGGATCCTCCCGCCCGGCCGCGATGTCGACCCAGTCCTCGAACCGGCAGGCGAGCGTCATGTCCGGCGACTCCGCGCGGCCCTGGTGGGCGTACGTGCTGCCGTTGTCCACGCGCACGAACCACGGCTCGGCGTCGGCGAACTCCCATTGCAGGGTCGTCGGGCGATCGCCGTCGTCGGCCATCGAGCGCGAGATCACGTCGAACATCAGCGCCACGGTTTCGGGATCGCGCGAGGGCGGCCCGAACTTCTCGCCGAGGTAGTTCGCGCGCAGCAGCGTGAGCGCATTCGCGGTGCGCTCCTTCACGCTCAGCCCGCGCGGGAACACGGGTGCGCCGGGCAGCTCCTCGATCGGCAGACCGGCGGCGCGCATCTTCGACTCGAGCGAATTCATGCCCTCCTCGTAGACGTCCTCGAGCGTCTTGCCGAAGGTGGTGACGTAACGCTCGTCCCAGTTCGGCGGGACGAACACACCGACCGAGACCGTCACGATCTCGCGCAGCAGGTCCGCGACCGCGTACGCGCAGTCGGGGTCCTCGCGGTTGAGGTCGTAGAGGCAGCGCACGCCGAAGCCGATGTGGCGCTGCTCGTCGAGGGAGACGTTCGTCATGCCCTCGGTGAAGCCGGGCAGCATCCCGCGGTCCTTCAGGTAGCTCTCGATGAAGTGCTGGCCGGGCTGGGCAAGCGTCGCCTCGACCACGAAGTGGTAGAGCGTGATGGCCGCCGCGAGCTTCGGCCGCGAGCGGTCCTTGCGCAGCTCGTCGGCCATCGTGTCGAGGCGCTCGAACACCTTCTTGAAGCCCCACGTGAGATCGGGCCGGGTTGCCTCGAGCGAGGAGGAGATGCTTTCGCCACCGATGCCCACGACCTCGCGCATGAAGCGCGCGAAGAACACCGCGTGGCGCGCCTCGTCCACCTGCTGGGTGGTGAGGAAGTACTTCTGCTCCTCGTGCGGGGCGGCATCGATGTAGGGCGAGAGGTTGTCGGCCACGGAGTCCTCGCCGTGGAAGAACAGCGAGTAGTTCCACAGCGCCGCCTTGCGCTCGAACGGCGTGAAGACCTCGTTCCAGTCGGTCTTGTCCTGGTCGAAGTCGAGCGCGGTTGCGCTCCAGTTGCCCTTCTCCCAGCGCTCATAGAGGTCGCCGTAGCCGATCTTCGTCGCCATCGGCAGCTGGGTGGTGGTCGCGGTGGTCATGCGGTTCCTCCTAGGCTCCGAGCTCTCCGTCGAGCCCGAAGCGGTTGTATGCCATGACCCCCAGGGTCTGTTTCGTGCGCGGCCACCTCGTGGCCGGCGAACATGGCAAGGATCATGTAGAGC
>JACCYP010000084.1 GCA_013696425.1 Thermoleophilaceae bacterium | reverse complement strand
GAACAAGGACGGCGTCGGGCTCTACGTGGACCTCGACGACCCGAAGGCCGTATCGGGCCTTCGCATCCGCACCCCGGGTGACGGCTTTGCCGCGACGATCTACGGCGCCAACGAGAAGCCCGCCGAGAAGTGGCCCGACCCGGCGACCTGGACCGAGCTCGGCCAGGCGGCGACGGTGAAGGACGGCCGGCGGATCGCGCTCGACTCGGCGGGGAACGACTTTCGCTACCTCCTCGTCTGGATCACGAAGCTGGGCGAGGACGAGGCGCCGCTCGAGGACGCGCCGGCTGGGGACGACGAGCAGGCCGGGCAGCGGCCCCAGCAGGGCCAGCCGGCCTCCGGGAGAACCGCCGAGATCGGCGAGCTCCTGCTCAGCGAGTAGCTAGGAAACGACCTTCAGCCCGCGCGGCTTCACGGTGAGCTCGGCGCGCTCGTAGCGGCCGATGTAGTCGCCGTCGACCTGGACGGGGAAGGTCCCCTCGACGGCGCTCAGGGTCGCGCGCGGCACGGCGGGGAACTCCTCGAGATTGCGGTGGCGCTGGACGCGCGCGGGATCGCCGGAGAAGACGCGAGCCATCATCGTCGGGACCTCGAGGGGGGTGGCGCGGGTGAGCACGGTGAGGTCGAGTGCGCCGCTCTCGAGGCCGGCGTCGGTGGCGATCCTGATCGGACGGCGGCCGAAGTAGGTGTAGGGATCGGAGTTCTGGACGATCACGGTCACGCCCTCGGCGACGCGCCCGCCCGCCTCCACGCGCACCTGCGGCGGGTTCACCAGGTAGCGGCGGTTGAAGGTCGAGATGGCCGACCACGTGTAGTACCACTCGCCGCCGCGCGACTTGAGCGTGGGCCGAGAGTCCACGCGCTCCACCACGCTGGCGTCGAGGCCGGCTCCGGCCGAGAAGGTGAACCAGCGGTCGTCGACCCGGCCGAGATCCACGTGGCGAGGCTCGAAGGTGTCGGCCATGCGGAGCATGTGCTCGGTGGCGTCGACCACGTCGCCCGGGATGCCGAGCGTCCGCGCGTAGACGTTCGTGGCGCCGCCGGGCAGGCAGGACAGGGGGGTCTGGGAGCCGACGAGGCCGTTGGCCGCCTCGTTCACGGTGCCGTCGCCGCCGAAGGCCACCACCACGTCGTAGCCCTCGTGTGCGGCCTCGCGGCAGATCTCGGTCGCGTGCCCCTGGGCCTCGGTGTCGATGGCCTCCACCTCGTACCGGCCCTGGAGCGCGTAGACGACGAGGTTCTTGAGCCGGGCGGACACCGTGGTCGCATACGGGTTCACGATCACGAGCATCCGCAACTTCTGCGTGCGGTCCGGGAGGATGCTCTCCGCGAGCGCCTCGGCGCGGTCGACGGTCGTATCTGGCGTGGCCATCGCGAGGGAGAACCCCACGCGCCACGTTGCGTTACGCCCCCCCCACGGACGGGTAGGCAACACCCATGATCGACGACGAGAAGGGCCCGGACACAGCCGAGGGCGAAGAGGCCTCGGAGATCTCAGAGAAGGTGCCGGAGGAGCTCAGCGGCGAGGGCGACACACCGCTCGGCTCGACCGACGAGCACTCAGACGTGCCGGACCCCTCGGCCGAGGTCTAGATGTCCTGCCTCAGGACCTTCCGAACACGGCTGATCGGCGGAGCGTTCCCGATCGCAGAGTGGCGCCGCGTTCGGTTGTAGTAGTCGAGCCAGTGTGGCAGTGCCTCGGCCCGATGTGCTGAGGAGCGGTAGCGCTGGCCATAGCCCCACTCGCGCCCGAGCGTCTGCTGGTAGCGCTCCACCTTGCCGTTTAGACGTGGGGTGCGCGGCTTGATCGTGTGGTGGGAGATCGCCTCGCGCTCGAGCAGCTCGGCCAAGGAGCGGTTGTGGGTGTAGGTCCAGGCGTTGTCGGTCTGGACCCGCCGGGGCTCGATCCCGAGCTTGCAATAGAACGCCAGCGCGCGTTTTAGGAAGCTGGTCACCGTCTCGGCGCGCTCGTCGGGGTGGAGCTCTGTGTAGGCGATCCGGGTG
>JACCYP010000061.1 GCA_013696425.1 Thermoleophilaceae bacterium | reverse complement strand
TGGGGCATCGCCGCGGCCCTGCAGCTCGCGGCCGCCGAAGGCATCGAGGCCGCGTGCGGGCTCGCAACCCTCTCCGCCTACGAGGGGCTGGCGTCGGAGATCCTGCCCGTGCGGGAGGGGCGGATCGAGGTGCCGGGCGGGCCGGGCCTAGGGCTCGACCTTCGCCCCGAGGAACTCATCCAGTAGCGCCGCGAAGGCCTCCGGCTCCTCGATGTGGGCCGCGTGCCCGGCGTCCGGGACGAGCGCCGAGGCGCCGTCGGGGACCTCTGCCGCCAGCCGGCGGGCGGCCACCGCGTAGGGGTGGTCGAGCTCGCCCGCGACCGCCAGCACCGGGATGGACAGCTCGTGCAGCTCCGACCAGACCGGCGCCATCGCGCCCTGGCCGGCACTGCGCAGCAGCGTCGCCAGGCCCGCCGGATCGTGCGAGAGACGGTCCGGACGCTGCGCGGCCACGATCTCGGGCGCCTGCGAGGCGAACACCTCCTGGCCCTCCCAATGCTCTACGACCTCGTCGATCTCCCGCCCTTCGATCCAGTCGGCCAGGCGCTCATCGCTCGAGCGGCGCCTTCGGCGCGTGATCTCGTCCTCGAGGCCCGCGCTTGCGCCGAGCACCACGAGGGCGGAATAACGCCGGGGCGAGCGCAGCGCACTGTGCAGCGCGAGCCGCCCACCAAGCGAATATCCGCACACCACGGCGCCCTCCGGGGCGGTGGCATCGATCTCGTCCATGCGCGCGTCGCGCTCGTAGGAATCGTGCTCCACGAGAACGGGCGGATAGCGTTCGCCCAGCCGGTCGGCAACGGGACTCCACGATGAGGCGCGCTGCATGAACCCAGGGACGTATGCGACCGGCGGCATCGGCACATGATTCCCATAAACGCCACCTACGCACCGCTGCAGGCGATCGCCGACGAGTTCGCCCGCTGCGGGATGCGCAACGCGGTCACCTCACCGGGGTCGCGGAACGCGCCTCTGATCCTCACCCTCGCCGAGCGCTTCCCAGCCGTGTCGGTGCTCGACGAGCGCTCGGCGGGATTCGCCGCGCTCGGCATGGCGAAGGCATCCGGCCTGCCCGTCGCGGTCACGTGCACCTCCGGCACCGCCGCCGCCAACCTGCTCCCCGCAGTGGTCGAGGCCCACGAGGCGAGGGTGCCGCTGATCGTGCTCACCGCGGACCGCCCGCCCGAGCTGCGCGACACGGGCGCGGGGCAGGCGATCGACCAGGTGAAGATCTTCGGCTCGGCCGTGAAGTGGTTCGTGGAGGTGGGCAACCACCCCCCGGGTCGCGAGACGGCCGTGTTCCACCGCGCTTTGGCGTGCCGGGCATTCGCGACGGCCGCCGGCGGGCGCCCCGGCCCCGTGCACCTGAACGTCCCGCTCCGCGAGCCGCTGGCGCCGGTGGCCGGAGAGGGGCTCGACGCAGCGGAATGGCAGGGGCGGGCGAACGGGCGGCCGTGGGTCGAGGTGACGCCTGCCGTGCTCGAGCCCGAGGAGATGGTGGTGCCCTCGCGCGGCGCGATCGTCGCCGGCCCGGGCGCTCCCGAGGAGGCGCTCGAGGCCGCGGAACGGCTCGGCTGGCCACTGCTCGCCGAGCCCACCTCCGGGCTGCGGCGCGAGCACCAGAACGTGGTGGCCCACTACGACGTGTTGCTGCGCTCCGACGCACTCGACCCGCCCGAGCTGGTGGTGCGCTTCGGCGACACGCCGACCTCGAAGCCGCTGCGCGCCTGGCTCGCGCGCGCCGATCAGCTCGTGGTGGACCCTCACGCGAGCTGGCACGAGCCCACCCGCACCGCCGAGCGGATCGTGGCCGCCGCAAGGCTCGAGGGCAGCGTGGCACCGGCCGAGTGGCTGCGCGAGTGGCGCGCCGCGGACGCCGTGGTGACCGAGGAGCTCGCCGCCGTACCGGAGCCGTTCGAAGCCGCGGCCTACGCCGCGCTGGCCCCGGACCTGGGGACCGCATGGGTCTCTTCCTCGATGCCCATCCGCGAGGTGGAGGCGTTCATGCCCCCCTGCGCCGCCCGCTTCCTCTCCAACCGCGGTGCGAACGGGATCGACGGCACGGCGTCCTCCGCCCTGGGCGCCGCGGTGGCCCTGGACGAGCGCATCCACCTGCTCACCGGCGAGCTGGCGCTGCTCCACGACGTGGGCGGCCTGCTGGCCGCCAAGCGCCTCGGCTTCCCGCTCACCGTGGTGGTCGCCAACAACGGCGGTGGGGGGATCTTCGACTTCCTGCCCCTGGCCGAGCACGCAGCGCCGGAGGTCTTCGAAGAGCACATCGTGACCCCCGCCGGGGTCGAGCTCGAGCGGCTGGCGGCGTTGCTGGAGGTCCCCCACACCCTGGCCGCCGGCAGTGCCGAGGTGCGCGAGGCCGCCCAGGAGCCCGGCATCGTGGAGCTGCGCACCGACCGCAAGGAGTCGGTACGGCTTCACCGCGAGCTCTACGCCCGCGTGGCGAAGCGGCTCGGCTAGACCCCGGGGGTCGTGGCAGACGACGGCTTCGGGCTCGGCAGCGGTTCCGGCGTCTAGTCCCCCCGTACGACCTGGGACCCGCCCACGATGGCGTCCTGGCCGTCGTCCTCGAAGCGGACCCACGCCTTGTTCGTGCCGTCGTAGTCGGGCGCCCACAGGACGAGCGTCGCGTCGCGCTCCCACACCGTGCAGCGTTCGTCACCCTGCTCGTCGAGCCCGCGCCAGATCCGGACGAAGGGGTTCTGCTCCCACTCCTCGCCGATCGTGGTCGGCAGCGTGTGGCCGGGGTGCACGCGCGTCTCCGCGGGCAGGGTCATCAGCTTGTCCATGATCGAGCCCTTCAGGTCGGCGAAGCCTGTGGCGCCCGGCGCCATGGTGCCGCCCACCGTGCCCTTGAAGAGCACGTCGGCGGTGATCACGTCGCCGTCGCCCGAGAGCAGCGCGAAGTGGTCGGCGCAATGGCCGGGAGTTGCGATCGCCCTGAGCTCGAGCGCCCCTGCGCTGATCGTGTCCCCGTCGGCGTAGGTCTCGTCGACCTCGGTGTCGATCAGCTCGGCCGTCAGCTCGCTCGCGACCACCGGAGCACCGAACGCCTCGCGGTACTCGGCCACGTCCACGTGGTCGGCGTGGTGGTGGGTGAGCACGATCTTCTCGACCACGATCCCGTCGGCCTGCGCGCGTTCGATCAGCTTCGCGCCCTCACCGTGGCCGTCGACGATCAGGCCAGGGCCGCCGCCCTCGCCCTCCGCGAGGAGGTAGGAGTTCGAGACGTACATGGGGTGCTCGGCGCGGTCGATGATCAAGTTGGTCGCCTTTCTAGAAGTCGATGACGCTGCGGATGCCGTCCTGGGCCTCCATCAGCTCGAAGCCGCGGTTCACCTCGTCGAGGGTGATGCGGTGGGAGATGAACGGTGCCACGTCGATGTCCCCGTCGAGTGCCCGCTGCACCAGCTCGGGCACCTGATCGCGGCCCTTCACGCCGCCGAAGGACGATCCGCACACCCGCCGCCCGGTGATGAGCAGGCGCGGCACGACGTCGAGCGTCTCGCCCTTGCCGGCCACGCCGGCCACGGTGCAAAGGCCCCAGCCCATGCGCGCGGCCTCCACGGCCTGCGCCATCACGGCCACGAGCCCGGTGGCCTCGAAGGTGTAGTCGGCGCCGAAGCCGCGGGTCTCCTCGAGCACGCGCTCGACCACGTCGGGCCCGCCCGTCCACGTGTCCGTTGCCCCCTGGCCGCGGGCGAGCTCGAGCCGGTCCTCCGCGAGATCGACGCAGATGATGCGCTCCGCGCCTTGCAGGCGCGCCCCGGCCACCGCGCCGAGGCCGACCATGCCCGCGCCGAACACCACACATGTGGACCCGGCCTCGACCTTCGCCGTGTACATCGCGGCCCCGAGGCCCGTCGAGAGCCCGCACGAGAACAGCGCGGCGTGCTCGAGGGGCGCGTCCGGCGAGACCTTCGCGAGGGCGATCGCCGGGATCACGGTGTACTCGGCGAACGCGCTCGTGCCCATGAAGTGGCGCATCGGCTCCACGTCGCGCGAGAGCCGCGTGGTTCCATCGGGCAGGTGACCTAGATTCTGCTGCTCACGGATGGCAAGACAGAGGTTCGTCTTGGGGCTGCGGCAGTGCTCGCACTCCCGGCACTGGGGCGAGAACAGGGTCACGACGTGATCACCCACGGAAACGGATTCCACGCCCTCCCCGAGGGCCTCCACCACCCCGGCACCCTCGTGCCCGAGCACGGTCGGGCTGTACCCCGAGGGGTCGACGCCCGAGGCGGTGTACATGTCGGTGTGGCAGACGCCACATGCCACGAGCCGCACGAGGACCTCGCCCGCAGCCGGGTCGGCGAGGTCCACGTCCTGCACCACGAGCGGCTTTCCGAACTCCTCGAGTACCGCGGCACGCATCTGCAACCCGTCCTCCATCCCATCGCTGACGAGGGGCGCGAATCTATCGATCTGGACGCTTGTTCGATGTCGCTCGAGCACGATCCGGCCGATGACTGACGCAGTGCCAACGGATGGCCATAGGGCCCTGCCCGTCAGCCACGTGGATGTGGCGACCCCCCGGCCGGACACCCGGCCGCTGCTCTCGGCCAAGCTGCCGGTGGAGCCGGACGCGGGCGCACGCGCCAGGAAAGTGCTGGCGAAGATGGCTCGCCTGGTCGATCACGACACCTTCGACGACCTCCAGCTCCTCACCACAGAGCTGGTGACCAACGCCGTCCGCCACGGCGGCGGGCCGGTGCAGGTCGAGGCCTGGCTGCTGATGGACTCCGTGTTCGTCGAGGTCACCGATCCGGGACCGGGATTCGACATCCCGGACTTCGAGCCGCGCCACTCGGGTCCCCACGGCTGGGGGCTGCGGCTGGTGAGCGACATGTCGGACCGCTGGGGCGTTGCGCGCGACGGCGCGACCCACGTGTGGTTCGAGCTCGCCCGCGCCGCCGCATAGCGCCACTCAGGCCAGCAGCGGCAGCAGCGCCTCGAGCTTCACCTCGGCCTCGGCGAGCTCATCGGCCGGCACGGAGTCGCGGACGATCCCGCAGCCGGCGTAGAGGTGCGCCACCTCGCGGCGCAGCAGCGCGCAGCGCAGGGCCACGCAGAACTCGCCGTCGCCCTCGGCGTCGGTCCATCCCACCGGCCCGGCGTACCAGCCGCGGTCGAGGCCCTCGAGCGCGGGGATCATCGGGAGAGCGTCGGCCTCGGGCTCGCCGCCCACCGCCGGGGTGGGATGCAGCCGCCCCGCGAGCTCGACCGCCGGCAGCGGCTCGGCCAGCTGGGCGCGGATCGGCGTGGCGAGGTGCTGGACGTTGTGGACCTTCACGAGCACGGGCGTGTCGGCGGCCGCCACCCACACGCTCACCGGGTCGAGCGTGCGCTCGATGCGCCGGGCGACGATCGAGTGCTCATCGGCGATCTTCGTGCTCGCCGCCAGCTGCTCGCCCAGGTGATCGTCGACCGACGGGTCGGCGCTGCGGCGTGCGGTGCCGGCAAGCGCGACGGTCGAGGCGCGCGCACCCTCGCGGCGCACGAGCAGCTCCGGGCTCGCGCCGATGAACGTCGAGCCCGGTCCGCCCACCAGGTAGGAGAAGCAGGCCGGGAACACGCCGCGCAGTGCACCGAACACCGGTGCGGGATCGATCTCCCGGCCCGCGTGCACCCGCACCTCGCGTGCCAGCACGATCTTCGCGATCCGGCCCGCCTTGATGCGCTCGACCGCACGGCCCACCGCCTCCTCGTAGTGCTCGGGCGGCGCAGCGCTCGCCACGCGCGGTCGCCCCACGGGATCGGGGTCAAGCAGGGGCATGGAGGCGTCCTCTTCGATCCGCTCGCGCAGAGCGTGGGGATCGGAGCCGATGAGCGTGGCCCATACGCGGCCCTTGTGCCGGCGGATTGCGATCTCGGGGAGGACGAGCTGTGCCGGTGCGAAGCCCTCCCAGTGCGGCGACCGCCCGCCGTCGGGGGCGAAGGCGAACCCGCCCGTGAGCAACGCCCCCTCCCCTTCCACCGACGCGAGCAGCGCACGGCCCTGGGCGGCGGCCTCCTCGAACCGGCGCGGGCCCGAGGCCTCCACCATCGCGGCGGCACCGAGGGTGGCGAGCGCCCAGCCGTCGCGGTCGGGCTGCTCGAAGCAGAAGCAGCGTTCTCCCGGCCGCCGCGCGGCGAGCACGGCGGCCGAGGGATCCAACGTATCGGAGAGCGGCACGGTGACCGCCCGAAGGCCCGGCTCCAGCTGTGTGTTCAGGTCGTCCCGCGGCCGCGTGAGACCGCGATCTCGCCGGTGCGCACCATCTCGATCAGGCCGAAGGGCCTGATGAGTGACTCGAACGCCTCGATCTTGTCGTCGGTGCCGGTGATCTCGACGGTCACCGAGCGCTTCGACGCATCCACCACCTTGCCGCGGAAGATGTCCGTGAACTGGAGCACCTCCGCGCGGGAGTCGGCATCGGAGGAGATCTTGAACAGCGCCAGCTCACGGGCGATCGAGTCGCGCGGCTCGAGGTCGCGGATCTTGATCACGTTCACCAGCTTGTGCAGCTGCTTCTGCACCTGGTCGATCGGGTGGTTGGCGCCATCGACCGTGAGCGTCATGCGCGAGATCCTCGGGTCATCGGTGGGACCGACGGCCAGTGTCTCGATGTTGAACCCGCGCCGTGAGAACAGGCCGGAGACGCGCGCGAGCACGCCCGGCCGGTTCTCGACGAGGATCGACAGGATGTGGCGGCGGCCGGTACGCCCGCCGACGGTGGCCTCGAGATCCGCGAGGTTGAGCACCTCGCTGGTGCCAGGCTCACCCATCGTTCAGCCAACCATGTCGCGGGCGGCAGCGCCGGCCGGGATCATCGGGTAGCAGTTCTCCTCGGCGGTGACAACCACGTCGACCACGACCGGGCCGGGCGTCTCGAGGGCGCTCTTCAGCCCGTCGCCGAGCTCGGCCTTGTCGGTGATCCGCATCCCGGTGGCGCCGAACGCCTCGGCCAGCTTCACCCAGTCGGGGCTCGCGCCCATCTTCACGGAGGAGTAGCGCTTCTCCCAGAAGAGCTCCTGCCACTGCCTGACCATCCCCAGGTAGCCGTTGTTCATGATGAACGTCTTCATCGGGATGTCCTCGGTCACGCAGGTCGCGAGCTCCTGGCAGGTCATGATCAGCGACCCGTCGCCTGCGATGCACACCACGTCGGTGTCGGGCATCGCCGCCTTCGCGCCCATCGCGCTCGGCAGGCCGAAGCCCATCGTGCCGAGACCGCCGGAGTTGATCCAACGGCGCGGCTCGACGGCTGGTGGGAGCGGGTCAACGGCTGGCGCGAGAAGTACCCGCTCGGCTACGA
>JACCYP010000052.1 GCA_013696425.1 Thermoleophilaceae bacterium | reverse complement strand
CTACTCGTGGGAGGAGAAACGGATCGTCGGCGTGGGCGAGGACACGGTCGTCGGCCTCGTCTACCACCGTGCTCGGATCAAGGGCACCGACATACCGGTGGCGCAGCCGATGGGGACCATCTGGATGCTTGCCGAGGACGGCCTCGGGACAGAAGTCCACTTCTTCCTGACGTGGGACGAGGCCCTCAAGGCGGCAGGATTACCGACATAAGGAGGAGATGGAGCTAGTCGGCCTCGAACCGACGACCTCCTGGGCCCCGAGGCCGAAAGCGTATGAGAGACTCGCGTCATGCCGCTCTCCCGCCTGGCCCTCATCGCCGTCTCGTTCACGCTCGCTCTGCCCGCTGCCGCCGTGGCGCAGGGGCAGGGGAGCCCAACTCTCGTGAGCCTGCAGCCAGCGGCTCTGCTCGCCGACTTCGGGGGCACGGCCACGCAGACGGCCCTGAGAACCACCGCGCGGATCGAGAGTGGTGATGCGGGGCAGACCGTCGTCACGCAACAGGGTGAAAGCCTTGTGGTCACCAACTCCGGCGGCCCCGGGGTACAGGT
Source organism: Thermoleophilaceae bacterium (assembly GCA_013696425.1). GTDB lineage: Bacteria > Actinomycetota > Thermoleophilia > Solirubrobacterales > Thermoleophilaceae > JACCYP01. The sequence continues at coordinate 2,411 of JACCYP010000052.1, read as the reverse complement.
TGAGCCGTCTGGCCCGGGCCTCGCGGCGTGCACGGGCGGCCCCACCCAGATCACCTGCCCTGCGGCCGGAGTCACCCTGGTGAGGATGGTAGGCGCGGGCGCCGACGACGTGCTCGACGCGAGTGCCGTGGGCATCAGGTTCTCGGGCAATGGAGGTGCCGGCAACGACAGGCTAGTGGCGGGCACCACCGGCCAAAACGCTCTCACCGGAGGTCCGGGTCACGACACACTCGTGGGTTCGAACAGTGGCCAGGACTTCATGACCGGCGACATCCGTGGCGATAGGGCCACCAGGGGAAACGACACGCTGCTCGGCAACGGGTCCGACGACATTATGGAGGGAGGCCCGGGAAGCGACCTGATCGACGGTGGCGCCTCGACCCAGGACTTCCACAGCCTCGGCTTCCAGCCGGGCCCAGCCGTCCTCACCCTCGGCGATGGCCTGTGCAACGACGGAACGGCATCGGACACCGCGGCGGCCGGATCCCCGCCGGTCACGGGCTGCAGCGCGAATGGCGTCGACCGTGACCTCGTGCGCAATATCGAGCGCGTATCCGGCACCTCCGCTGCCGACGACATCACGGGCAGCCCGGCGGCGGAAAACATCTTCGGCGGGGGCGGAGCCGACGACATCGAGGGCGGGCTCGGGGCGGACACCCTCCTCGGCGGGGGCGGCCCGGACGTGCTCACCTCGCGCGACGGTGTGGTCGACGCGGCCGTCCAATGTGCTGCTGATCCCAACGAGCGGACCGCCGGCGAGCGCGCAGTCGCGGATCAGAACGACATCGTCGACCCGAGCTGCACCACCATCGAGCGCGGAACCTTCGCGACTCCGGGCCCGGTTGGAACCCCGCCGAGCAGCGACCCGAGCGTCCCGGCGCCATTCCAGCCAACTCCCACCCCTGCCATCACACCCGGCGTGCCCTCGAACGGCGCCGAGGGCAAGGGACCCGGCGGCGGTGACGGGCGCACGCCTCCCGAGCTCCAGATCATCAGTCCGGTCGCGACGGTTACGAGGGGGGGCACTGCTGCGCTGCGCGTGCGGTGTGTCTACAAGGCCAAGGACTGCGTCGGCAACATCACCATCACTGCGCGTGGTGCCGCCAAGGCCGGGAAGGGCAAGCGGCGGGTGTCGATCAAGGCGGGCACCAGGCTCGGGCGGCAGACGCTGACCATCCCGTGGGGAACGTCCAAGCCGACTCCGGTCAGGGTTTCGAAGGCCGTCCGCGCCCTGTTCAAGGCCGGCGCCGACCGGATCAAGGCAACTGCCGTCGTCCGCGCACGTGACGGCGCAGCAGGCACCCGTGGCGCCGAGGCACGCGTGACCGCCAAGGTCACGCTGGGTGCGGCCGGCAGGCGCTGAGCGCGGGGCGGTGTCCCGGCAGAACGTCGACCTGGCGCTCTAGGACAGGCGCTTCGTAAGGTGGAGCTAGTCGGACTCGAACCGACGACCTCCTGGGTGCGATCCAGGCACTCTTCCAACTGAGCTATAGCCCCGTACGGCTGGCGATTCTAGCGCCGGACAGGATCAACGATCCGCGACCATTAGGGTCCCGCCGCATGAAGGTCGCGATCATCGGAGGAGGGGTCGGCGGCGCCGCGGCGGCGCTGCGGCTGCGTCAGGCCGGCCAGGAGGTCTCGCTGTACGAGGCCTCGCCGCAACTCGGTGGATTGCTCGCCAGCCTGAAGGTCGGGGGCGAGTACATCGAGCGCTACTACCACCACGTCTTCCCCCACGAGGACCGTGTCCAGTATCTGATCGACGAGGTCGGCCTCGAGCTCGAATGGCTGCCCTCGACGATGGGCGTGTACCGCGACGGCAGAGTCTGGCCCTTCGACGGCGCGCGCGACCTGCTCGGCTTCAAGCCGATCTCGCTCCCGAACCGGATTCGGCTCGGTGTGGCCTCCCAGCTGCTCGTGCGCCAGAAGCACGTGACCCGCCACGACGACCTGCCCGCCTACGAGTGGCTCGAGAAGGCCTCCGGCAGGCAGGCCGCGGAGGCCATGTGGAAGCCCCTGCTGCGCGGCAAGTTCGGCCCGGCCGCGCCGAACGTACCGGCCGGCTGGATGCTCGGGCGCTTCAAGCAGCGCGACGGCGCGCGCAAGGCCGGCAAGGGCGAGCTGCTCGGGTACATGCCCGGCGGCTTCCACCGTCTTTTCGCCGCCCTCGACGAGCGGCTGCGGAAGGAGGGCGTCGACGTGCGCGTGGACACACGCGTGGAGTCGATCGACGTCGAGAACGACAGGGTCACCGGCGTCACGGTGGCCGGCACACACGAGCCGGCCGACAAGGTCCTCTTCGCCGGCACGCTGCCCATCCTGCGGCGCCTGATGGACACCGACATCGGTGCCGACCACGAGGGCCTCGGCGTGGTGTGCATGGTGATCGAGCTCGAGAAGCAGGCCTCGCC
>JACCYP010000042.1 GCA_013696425.1 Thermoleophilaceae bacterium | reverse complement strand
CGATGATGATCGAACTGGCCACGAGTGACGAACAGATCGCACGTACCTTGCCGGTGATGCACCAGCTTCGAACGCACCTCGACGAGGCCTGTTACGTCGACCGCATCAAGCGACAGCAGGCGGGTGGCTATCACCTCGCCGTGCTGGAGGAGGGGGCGCTGGTGCGCGCGATCGCGGGGTTCCGGGTGCTCGACCAGCTCGTTCGCGGGCGCGTGTTGTACGTCGACGACCTCGTCACCGACGAGGAGGCGCGCTCGCGCGGCTTCGGCGACGCACTGATCGACTGGCTGGTCGTGCGGGCCCGGGCACTCGAGTGCACGGCCCTCGAGCTCGACTCGGGCGTCCAGCGCCATGGCGCGCACCGCTTCTACCTGCGCAAGCGGATGGACATCACGGCCTATCATTTCGTCCTCCCTCTGCAAGGGGTAAGGTAGGGACGAGTATGAAGTGGCTGGCCGGTCAAGGGTAGATCGGTCCTGCCACGGTGGGTGCACCGTACAGGACTACTCCGGGACTGCCTCCGTCGCCGTGCGGACCGCGCTGCGCAAGTCGAGTATTCGCGCTCTCTGGCGCATAGGTTGCTGCGTCGACGGGGTCGCTACATCGGCTCGCCGAGGTCCGTGCTGGCCTCGCGTCCCTACTCGCGATCACCCGTCTGTGGCAGCGGGTCCGTCCGCGACCCACCGGGCGTCAGTCGTGCGCCGGCGTGTTGGTGCGGAACGGGTCGTAGCGGCTGCCGTCGCGCCAGAGCGCGAACAGGATGCCGGCCAGCTTCCGCGCCAAGGCCACGGTGGCGACCTGTCGGCCGCGGCGGTGTTCGACGGCCTCGACCCACGTCCGCAGGGGACTGGGCCGCAGGGTGCGCCGCGCGCAGTGCGCCGCCTGGACCAGACACCACCGGACCGCGGGGCTGCCGGCCTTGGTGATGCCCAGGTGGCGTGTCCGGTCCCCGCTGGAGCGCTGCCCGGCCACCAGGCCGAGATACGCCGTGACGGCCGGGGCGCTGGCAAAGCGCGTCGGGTCGTCGAGCGCCGCGAGGAACCGCACGGCCGTCACCGGGCCCACGCCGGGGACCGTCATCAGCCGGTGGGCCACGGGGTCGGCCTGCGCGAGGGCGCGCACCTCCGCGTCGGCGGCGGTGACGTGACCATGGAGATCCTCGAGCGCGGCCAACTGCCGGGCGACATAGCCGGGCAGCCCGTCGCCCAGCAGGGCCCGCACGCGCGTCCCGAACGTCGCCACGGTCCCGCTCGGCACGCGGCGCCCCTGCGTCCGGAGCCAGCCCCGCACCGAATTGATCAGCAGCGTCCGGCTCCGGACGAGCCCGTCGCGCAACCCGCAGACGGTCTTGGCCGCCCGCGCGGGCGCGCTGGGGATATGCACCGACGGCAGGTCGACGCGACAGGACACCTCGCTGAGGATCTGCGCATCGCGCTGGTCCGTCTTGAGGCGCCGCGCCCCGACGCCCAGGGCCGGCGACAACGTCGCCGGGACCACCCGCACGTCATGCCCGCTCGCGCGTGCGAGATCGGCGACCCAGAACGCCTCGCTACAGGTCTCCACAATCACCCGGGCCGGCGCGCGGTCCTGCAGAAACGCCCCCACCGCCGCGGTCCGGAGCCGCCGCTGCTCGACGATCGTGCCGTCGGGCCGGCGCACACAAATTTGAGATTCCCTTCCGCCGAGATCGATCGCAACATGGTCCATGGCTGGCCTCCATCGTTTGTGCCTCTGAGCACGATGCCGTGAGCGACGGGTTTCCGCCAGCTCGTTCGAGGCCAGCCACTTCATCTAATCTGCTCGCCGAGCCGTCCCTACCCTACCCGGCGCAGGATGAAACACTTCAGGTAGTAGGTCTCGGGCACGCCGAGCAAGACGGGATGGTCACGGCCCTGGATCCGCTTCTCGACCACCGCGACGGGTACGCCGGCGTCGAGCGCCGCGCTCAGCACCACGCCGCCGAACATGCCCTCGTCCACGTGAGCCGAACACGTGCAGGTGATGAGATATCCACCCGGGTTGAGCAACTTGAGCGCCCGCAGGTTGATCTCCTTGTAACCGGTCAGCGCCTTCGGCACGGCCTTGCGCTGCTTCGCGAACGCCGGAGGGTCGAGCACGATCGTGTCGAAGCGCTCATCGGCGCGGTCGTACTCACGCAGCACGTCGAACGCATTTCCCACCTGAGCGTCCACGTTCGTGATGCCATTGTGCGCGGCGTGATGGTTCAGCCTCGCGATCGCATCCTCCGAGGCGTCGATCGCGGTCACGCGGTCGCACGTCGATGCCATGCGCAGCGCGAAGCCGCCCTCGTAGGTGAAGGCGTCGAGCGCGCGCCCACGGGCGTACCCCGCGGCCGCGCCGTGGTTCTCCTGCTGGTCGAGGAAGGCGCCGGTCTTC
>JACCYP010000026.1 GCA_013696425.1 Thermoleophilaceae bacterium | reverse complement strand
AAGCTGCGCAAGGCCCAGGACGTCGGCACCGACATCCTCGACGAGCCGGGTCTGCTGGAGCTTCTCGACGCCTGACGGGGCCGAGCGTACGCAGGCGACCGCCACGCGAACACTCGTGCACGCTCGTGCTCAAGAAACGAGCTCGCGCACCTCGGCGATCCCGTCTTCCCACTGCCTCCACGTGAGGCGTACCGGGAGGAAGCCGCCGCGGCGCAGCGCGCGATCGCGGCGGCGGTCCTCCTCGAACTGCGCCGGGGTGTCATGCCACGTGCGCGAATCGAGCTCCACCGCGACGCGTGGCTCCTCCCACAGCGCGTCGATCGTCGCGAAATGCCCCGGCAGGGCGAGCGGTGCGTTGTAGCGCGGCTTCGGCAGCCCGAGCCTCCGCACCTCGCGGCGCAGGCGGCGCTCCATCTCCGAGCGGAGGTCGTCACGATCGGGCGTGAGGCGGCGGAGCCTCCCCACGCCGCGACGGCCGGTGTGGCGCGCGAGGAGTACCTGAAGCCCGGTTTCGTCATAGAGGCGGCGGACCTCGATTTGGTTCAGGGCGTACCCGAGGGCGCTGTCACTCTCCGTGGCTGCGATGTCGATCATCGTTCGCGCGGCCGTGGTTACGCGAATCCCCTCTACGACTGTGATCTCGTCGAGCGCGACGACACCGCGATGGCTGATGATTCCCGGCTGGCGCATGTGCCGTGGGGAGATGATCTCCGGGAGGCCGCAGAAGCGCAGCAGCCCGTGATGGACGGCGGCGGGGCAACCGCTGAGGGCACTCTCGTTGCCGCCGCGGAGGAGCGCAGCCCACCACCACTGCTCGCGTGCGCGCGGCGGGTGGCCCACGGAGTACACGCCCGGGTAGACAGGGCGCAGGTACCTTCGGTGAACGCGGCGCGTGATCGCGCTCGCGCTGAAGCCGATCGCCAGCAGCTGCGCGCGTGAGACCTGCGCATCTTGGACATCCGCGAGGGCAGCGAGCAGAAGGTCGCGCCGAACGTGCACGCCCGCCCGCATTGCGGTCGCTCGTGAACGCTCGATCGCCATGAGGGCATCGTGGGCCCCGGCGCGTTGCCTGTGGGTGACGAGCGTTACGGCGGTGGGAAAGGCGTCTGACGCCGGCCCTAGCGGGAACCGGCCAGCGCCTGGGCCATGCGGTCCTGGACCGAGCGGGCGCTCGCCGGGTTGGCGGAGTTCATGATGATCGAGAAGGCGAAGGTGCGGCCGCCTATCGACTCGCAGTAGCCGGAGAGCGCGCTCACGTCGCGGAGCGTGCCCGTCTTGCCGCGACAGCGCCCGCGGGCGGGGCCCCTGCGCATGCGCGGGGCGAGCGTGCCGTCGCGTCCGGCGATCGTGAGCGAGTCGTTCCAGGCGGCGGCGTCATCGCGGTCGAGCATGGCGTCGAGGAGCTTCGCGACCGCCTTCGGCGCGGCGCGGTTCCCGCGCGAGAGTCCGGAACCGTCGGCGATGTCCGCGAACGAGCCCGACTGCTCGGCGAAGTTCTCGGCGTCCGTCGCCCCCTCGGCGGTGGACGCGCCGCCGTCGTCGTCGAGCGCGAGATCCTTCAGCAGCATCTCCGCGATGTAGTTGTCCGAGGGCTTGTTGGTGAGGCGGATGAGCGTGGCCACCGGTGAGGACTGCTCGGTGGCGAGCACGGTGGCACCGCCCGGCGTGCGCCCGGCCCGCGGAGCGCCGCTCACGGGCACGCCCTCCTTGCCGAGCGCGGCGTCGAGTTGCGCCGCGGCGAAGACGGCCGGCGTCGCCTGGAAGGCGGAGCCGAAGGTATTCGAGAAGCCGCGGTTGAAGATCAGGCCCGAGAGCTGGCCGCCGACCTCGCCGTCGCGCCCGGCGCCCCGCCCGGAGCGGCGGGCGTCGAACTTCGACTCGTCCCCGAGCACGCGCCCCCTGACGCGCTGGATGCCGGCCTGCGCCAGGGCCGCAGCCAGGTCCTCCACTGAGGCGTCGCCGCCCGAGCCGAACGAGCGGCGTACGTAGGCGCGGCTACCGAAGGTCGGATCGCCGCCGCCGCGCAGGTAGAGGTCGCCGGTGAACACGCCGTCCGCGTCGAGCTGGCCGTCGCCGAGCACCTCGGTGGCGAACCGGTGCTGCGCCCCGTACTGGGCGAGTACCGCGGCGGTCGTGAAGAGCTTGGTGTTCGAGGCGAGGATCCGCGCCCGGCCCTCGCGTGCGCCGAACACCCGCTTATCTGTGGCGGCGTCCATCACATAGGCCCCGGACTGGCTTCCGGCGCCCCTCATGGCGCTCCCGAGCCGCTTCTGGAGCGAGGAATCGCTCTGCCCGGCCGCCAGGGCGGGGCTCAGAACGGCGGCCAAAAGTGCCGCGGCGATGGTGAATCGGCGCATATGGAGCATCAACAGGTCGTCGGGCCGGAAGGAGCGGGCCGGGGCGAGGGATAGAATGGATAGCAAGCCGGATGGGCAACGTCGTCAAACTCGAGAAGCCCTCTCCCAAGGGCCGCAAGGCCCGCCAGGGCTCGACGAGAAGCTCCCGCCGCAAGCCGCGGCGCTCCCGCACCGCCCTCGTGCTCGGCGGAGGCGGCTTCACGGGCGGCGTGTACGAGATCGGCGCCCTGCGCGCGCTCGACCTCCTCGCCGTGAACCGGACGGTGAACCAGTTCGACGTCTACGTCGGCACGAGCGCCGGCTCCTTCGTGGCGAGCCTTGCCTCCAACGGCGTCACGCCGGAGGAGATGATGCGCGTGGTCAACCAGCAGGTGCCGACGCCGTTCCGCGACATCGACCTCGGCACGCTGATGAAGCCCAACTACCTCGAGTTCCTGAAGAGCGGGGCCCGCCTGCCGCTGCGCGTGGCCGGCCTCGCCCGCCAGCTCGCCGCCGATCCGCGCTCCTTCTCGATCATGGACATGGCCGTCGGGCTGGCCGAGGCGCTTCCGGCCGGCATCTACTCCCAGAGCGGCATGGAGGAATACCTGACCGAGGTGCTCGGCGATCCCGACCGCACCAACGACTTCCGGATGCTCGAGAACGAGCTCTACCTCACCACCACCGACCTCGATACCTGCGAGCGGATCGTGCTCGGCGACGAGGGCTGGGACGACATCCCGATCGCCCGCGCCGTGGCGGCCTCCACCGCGCTGCCGATGGTCTACAAGCCGGTCGAGATCAAGGGTCGCCAGCTCATCGACGGCGGCATCCGCTCGACCACCAACGTCGACATCGCCGTGGAGCAGGGCGCGAAGTTCGTGATCGTCGTGAACCCGCTCGTGCCCTACGTGAACGACTTCCAGAAGGTGATCCCGACGATGCTCGGCTCACGCGTGCGGCGCGTGTCCGACATGGGCTTCCCTCAGATCGGCTACCAGTCCTTCAAGCTGCTCGCGCATCAGCGCCTGCACGAGGCGGTGCGCCATTGGGAGGAGAAGTACCCGGGCGTCGACATCATCCTGATCGAGCCCGAGCCCAACGACGAGCTCATGTTCGACACGAACATCATGAATTACGGCAAGCGGGTGGACATCGCCCGCCATGGCTTCGAGTCGGTGACGATGAAGCTCGCCGCCGACTATGACCGCTTCCGCGACATCTGCGCCACGCACGGCATAGAGATCAGCGCCACCCGCGTGCGCAAGGTCATCCGCCACTTCGCCCGCGAGCAGGAGAAGACGCGCGCCTGGCGCCGGATCCTCGAGCAGACGACCGGCGCGCTGCTGCGGCAGTCGGAAGAGGCCTGACCCGGACGCCGTCTCAGGCCGTCTTGGGCTGGTTCGGCTCGTCGCGCGGCGTGAGCTGGATCTCGCGCGCGGCACCGGGGACGCCCGCCTCGAGCTCACGGCTGCGCTCCAGCTCTGCGTTGAGCTCGGCGCCGAGCAGCACGGCGATGTTCGTGATCCAGAGCCAGACGAGGAACGTCACGACGCCGCCCAGCGTTCCGTAGGTCTTGTCGTACGAACCGAAGTTCGCGACGTAGACGGCGAACCCCACGGA